>JAUMYC010000178.1:0-380 GCA_030528845.1 Eubacteriales bacterium | reverse complement strand
AAATAAAAAATCCACAGGGGGAAAGGCGGGGGCTCTGCCCCCTGCACCCCCGCTGCGCAGCGCTGCGGCGCCGCGCCCATGCAGGGGCTCCGCCCCTGCACCCCGTTCGCGGGGAACGCCCCGCACGATATCCCGAAGGCACGCCGTTTTTCAAATCGGCGTGCCTTTTGCTTTTTGGCGATAAAATCGTGTCCGCCACGTTAGTTTTTGGAACAAGCGTCCGGAATGATTGCATAAAAAGCGCCGCTGGCTTATAATGTTGCAGGTATGCATCCGGGAAGCGTTCCCGACCGTCATAGAGAAGAGAATTTCAATAAACAGGAGGAACCTCGCGTGTCTGATAACAGAAGAACGACCGGCCAGCCCGGCGCGCCGCGCCC
>JAUMYC010000177.1 GCA_030528845.1 Eubacteriales bacterium | reverse complement strand
ATCATTCCCCTTGGCGGGGTCTGGGGCAGAGCCCCAGCAGGGTTTCCAAAGGGGCCGAGCCCCTTTGGGCCGGGCTCGCCCCGCACCCTCCCCCGCTCAGCGCGTCTTGCGCCTGTAGAAGAGATAGGAATACACGATCGGCGCAAAAACCATCAGCAGCACCACCGGCAAAAACACCCACGGCTGCTCAAACCACGCCATCACGATCATCAAAACCCCCGCCACCATCCAGAGGCGCCCCGCAAACCTGTGCGTCGCGTTCCAGTTTTCGCTGTCATCAATCGTCCAGGGGATCTTGATGCCCATCGTGTAGTTCTGCCTGCTCTTAGGCAGGTAATTTCCCACGATCACGAACACCACGCCAATCAGCAGCGACACAAAAAAGCCGAACCGGACCTCCTGCCCCAGCGCATACGCGTACATCAGCCCGCCGACAAAGCTCGAGATCAGCGGGCAGATCCACAGCACAAGATTCATGATCTTCCTGTTGATGTTGTCGTATTTCGGGTCTGCGCGCGTGCCGAACACGCACAGAAGGTGCAGCCCCATGACGATCAGCGGCAGCCCGAACACCGCAAAGGGCTTGCTGCTCCAGCCGTCGGGCTCGTTGTTCGCTCCGAAATGTGTGGGCATCTGCTCCGGCAGCCTCTCCCAAAGGATCAGCCCGAACACCATCGGCAAAAGGCACAAAAGCGCCGTCAGCGCCACCAGCTTTTTATTCTTCATCCCCCGTTCCTCCCTTCAAGTCCGTGATCCACAGCATGATCTCCTCCAGCACCGTCACGTTCAGCTCGTAAAAAATATACTTGCCCTCCCGCCGGTCGTGGATCAGATCCGCCTCCTTGAGCACCGAAAGATGCCGCGAGACCGCCGCAAAGCTCATTGCGAACCTCTGCTCGATCTCACCCGCGCTCATGCAGCCCGATTTGAGCATGTTCAGTATCTCCCGCCGCGTCGGGTCTGCCAGCGCCTTGAGCGTGGCCTGCAAACTCATGCCGCGCACCTCCCTCTGTTCATTTAACGATTAACTTAACCGTTAAATATAGTATAGCACGCCTTTCGCCGCCCGTCAATTCACTTTTTTGTTAAATGTATTTCGAAAGAAAAGGCTTCCCCGCGCGGAGAAGCCTTTTTCGTGTCCGTTTTTTTACTTGATGACGCGGCGCGCCCAGGAGAAATTGCGCACATAATAGCCGGAGGACATGGAGGCGACGATGACGTCGCTGCCGGTATGCGGCGCGTGGATGAACTTGCCGTCGCCCAGATAAATGCCCACGTGGTCGCTCAGGTCGCTGTCGGAGATCGTGTTGAAGCACACGATATCGCCCCTCTGCAGCTCATCATAGGGGATCCTCTCGCCCAGCGCGGTGGAATAACCCACGTCGCGCGCGGAGCGGGGCAGCGTGATGCCCACCTTCTTGAAGCAATAGTAGGTCAGGCCGGAGCAGTCGAAGGAATTCGGGCCGGCCGAGCCGTAGACATAGGGCTTGCCCAGCTGCGCCAGCGCATAGCGGATCACCGTTTCGATGTCCTCGTTGTCGCCGGTGACGTTCGGCGGATCCAGCGAGGGCGTGCCGTTGCTGCCCGCCGGACGCTCGATGGTGCCCTTGGGGGCGCCGGGCGCAAAGAGCGCCTTGAGCGTGGCCGGGTCGGCGACGCCGGTCTGCGTCATGTTCACGTTCTTCTGGAAGGCGCGCACGGCGTTGGTGGTATTGCTGCCGTAGTCGCCGTCCACGGTGTCGGAATAATAGTTCTTATAGAGCAGACGGGTCTGCAGGCGGGTGACATATTCCGAAGGAGAGCCCGCGGAGATCGTCTGCGAGAGCAGCTTGCTCACCGGCGCGCTCTCGGTATAGAGGGCGGCCTGCGTCGCGTTGTTGGCCACGCCCGTCACGTTCAGGCCGCGCTGCTCCTGAAAGCGCTTGACCGCCGCCGTGGTGATGGAGCCGTAATTGCCCGCGGGGACGCCGTCGAAATAGCCGAGCGTCTCCAGACGGTTCTGCAGCGCCTGCACGTTCGTGCCGCTGTCGCCCGCCTTGAGGGAGGCATAGCTCGCCGAGCCGGAGTAGAGGTCGTCCGTGCGCATATAGCCCTTCTGGCCGTTATAGAGCACGCCCGCCCAGCCGTTCTTGGCGGCGTAGACGTCGATGGTGTTGCCCTCGGAGATCTTGCCCAGCACGGAAGCGCCCGTGCCCGCGGAGGAATAGACCCTGGCCTCGGCCACGATGACCATCGCCGTCGCCTTGGCGGTGGATTCGATCAGGTTCTTTTCCAATGCATAGCAGTTCACGCCGCTGTATTCGATCTTCGCCCAGCCGCCGCTGAGCGCCTTCACGCTCACTTTCGTGCCCGTGGGCAGGATCTTCAGCGCGTCGGAGGACGTGTTGGGCTTTTGATAGAGAGTGGTCTGGTTGATGGTCTGGTGGGTATAGCCGCTGGCGCTGGCGTTGTTGTCGGAGGTGGAGCCGTCGGCCTGCGTGGCCGGGCGCAGCCCCGCGCGCAGCACATAGCCCGTCTGGCCCTTATACTGGATCTTGGCCCATTTGCCGCTCACAGCGGTGACCTCGATCGTCGTGCCGGCCTTGAAGGAGCCGTAGTAGCCGTCGGAGGTGTCGGGCTGCTTATACATGCGCAGATCGTCCAGCGCAATGCAGGCGCCCGCGCCGTTTACGGTATACTCCCTGTCGTCGTCATCCGTATCCGGAGAGACGGACGGGGAGGAGGAGCCGCTGCCGGGGTAGATGGACAGGCCCGCATAGGCGCAATAGCCCGTCTTGCCCGCCACGCGCACGGCGGCCCATGCGCCGCTGGTGGCCAGCACGGTCAGCTCCACGCCTTTGGAGGCTGTGCCGAGCACCTCCGCTTCCTTGGAGGCGGAAGCGTAGATCGTCAGCTTTGACGCGGTCACATAGGCGGGGCGCTCGACATACGTGGGCTCGTTTTCCTCCGGCTTGCCCGGGGAGACGGGATCGCCCGGCGCGGGCTCGAGCCCGAAGCTGAGCTTGTCCGCGTCGACGTAATAAATATTGCCCTTGACGACGATCTTGGCCAGGCCGTTGCTCACGGCGCTCACCGTGACCTCCGTGCCCTTGCGGATCGTGCCGGCGATCTCGGCCGTCTGGACGTACGGCGTGGTATACACGTTGAGCGAATCCGCCGTGACCACGGCTGTGTTCTCCGCCAAGGCGGGCGCATACGCCGCCAGCAGCGCGCACACCGCCAAAACAGCGAGCATCCTTTTGAATCTGCGCACAGTCATCTGTACCTCCCGTTCGCGCGCGGGGCGCGCGGCTTCGTTTGTATCTCACCCTATTCCGGGCAGAATATCAGCTATCCCATTACCAGTATACTACGTTTCTTGCCAAAACGCCATACATTTTGCAACAATTTTGAAATATTTACCGTTGGTAATTTCTTCCAGCCGCCAGTTTTTCGGCCCTTTCCGGCAAAATTTCTGAATTTAGACGCACAAGGATACCATTTCGGTTCAAATCCATGTATACTTTGTGTAATACCCGCGCCGAAAAAGCGCCGACGAACCGACACAGGAGGCTCCGATGCACGCGAATCATTACATCCCCGAGGGCTACGCAAGCGCCCTCACGCTCAAATATACCCAGCAGGCCATCCGCACCCTCAAGGACTGCTTTCAGCGCCAGCTCTCCGGCGCGCTGAACCTCACCCGCGTTTCCGCGCCGCTCTTCGTGCGTCGGGACAGCGGCCTCAACGACGACCTCAACGGCATCGAGCGCAAGGTTTCCTTTGACACCAGAGACGAGCCGCAGCAGGAGGTGCAGGTGGTGCAGTCGCTGGCCAAATGGAAGCGCGACGCGCTCGGCCGCTACGGCTACGAGCCCGGCGAGGGCATCTACACCGACATGAACGCCATCCGCCGCGACGAGACGACGGACAACATCCACAGCGTTTATGTCGATCAGTGGGACTGGGAAAAGGTGATCCTGCGCGAGCAGCGCACCATGGAATACCTCTATCGCACCGCCGGCAAGATCCACGGCGCGATCCTCGAGAGCGAAAGCGTGATCTTCAGCCGCTTTCCCGCGCTGCGGCCCCAGCTGCCGGCAGAGCTCTTCTGCATCACCAGCGAGGAGCTGCTGCGCCTCTACCCGGACAAGACCGCAAAAGAGCGCGAAAACCTGATCGCCCGCGAGCACGGGGCCGTGTTCATCTCGCAGATCGGCTGGCCGCTCTCCGGCGGCGAGCGGCACGACGGGCGCGCGCCGGATTACGACGACTGGAACCTAAACGGCGACCTGATCTATTGGCATCCGGTGCTCGGCTGCGCGCTGGAGATCTCCTCCATGGGCATTCGCGTGGATTCCTCCTCCATGTTCCGCCAGCTGCGCGCCGCGCAGTGCCTCGAGCGCATGGAGCGCCCCTTCCATACCGCCGTGCTCGAGGACAAGCTGCCCCTGACCATCGGCGGCGGCATCGGCCAGAGCAGGCTTTGCATGCTTCTGCTGCGCAAGGCGCACCTCGCCGAGGTGCAGGTGTCCGTCTGGCCCGAGGAGGTGCGCGGCCTCTTCGCCGAGCACGGGATCCCGCTCCTCTGAGGCGCAGCGTCGGGGTTGCAGCCGGGCGTTTCCCGTAGGGCGACCCTTGCGGTCGCCCGCCCGTTAGAAGAAGAACGTTTGGCATTTTGCCAACTTTAAAACTTCTCGCAGGCCGGCCCAAGGCGTCGTTAGCCTTTGCCGGCCATGCCTGCTTATCAATAGAACATATCCCCTTTAATTGAGGGTTCCAAGGGGAATCATTCCCCTTGGCAGGGTCTGGGGCAGAGCCCCAGCGTCCTCTTATGCAGGGGGCAGAGCCCCCTGCACCCCTGTTGCGCCTGCGGCGCCTGTGCAGGGGCGCTGCCCCTGCACCCTGCCAGAGGGGCTCTGCCCCTCTGGACACCCCGTTGCGCCGGGCTGCGGCCCGGCA
>JAUMYC010000176.1 GCA_030528845.1 Eubacteriales bacterium | reverse complement strand
ACGATAGGCGTTCCAATGTAGGGGCGGGGCTTGCCCCCGCCCGTCGGAGCCGCCCGTGCAGGCGCGCAGGGCCGGGCGACCGCAAGGGTCGCCCCTACAAATGTGAGGAGCGCCCTGTTTGGACGCAAAACCGCAAACAGACGTATGATAATGGGCAACGCAGGACGATGAATGAAGGAGAGAGAGAATGAACGATAAACTGATACTCGATACGCTCGACCGGCTGGAGCAGATCGGGCGCGAATCCGGGCTGCGCGCGGGGAGCGGCAGTGTGCCGATCCCCAGCCGCACGGAGGCCGTGAAGTGGATCAAGGACATTCAGGCGCTGCTCTTCCCGGGGTATTTCGCGCTGCAGGAGGCAGGCGACGGCGCCCTTTCGCAGGAGGCGCGCCTCTCGCGCATCCGCTATGCGCTGCGTGCGCTGCTCGAGAGCGCCTTTGTGTATGACTGCTGCGGCCGCAGCGGCGACGCCGCGCAGATGACGGACGAGTTCATCGCTCGCCTGCCCGACATCAAGCGCATGCTCTGCACGGACATCGAGGCGCTCTATGAGGGCGACCCCGCCGCGCGCTGCCGCGAGGAAGTGCTCATCTGCTATCCGGGCTTTTTTGCGGTGTCGGTCTATCGCGTGGCGCATGTCCTCTATGAAATGAACGTGCCCTTCCTGCCGCGCATGCTGACCGAATATGCCCACGAGCGCACGGGCGTGGATATCCACGCGGGCGCACAGATCGGCGAGTATTTCTTTATCGACCACGGCACGGGCATCGTCGTGGGCGAGACGACCGTGATCGGCGATCATGTCAAGCTCTATCAGGGCGTGACGCTGGGCGCGAAGAGCTTCGAGCTGGACGAACACGGCAACCCCGTCAAGGGCATCAAGCGGCACCCGAACATCGGCAGCCATGTGGTCGTCTATGCCAACGCGACCATCCTCGGCGGGCGCACGACCATCGGCGACGGCTGCACCATCGGCGCGAACGTATGGATCACCAAGAGCGTGGAGCCCGGGCAGACGGTGTATTTCCAGCCCGCGGCGCCTGCGTCCAAGGGCCAATGAACCGCGCGGTCTTCTGGGACCTGCAGGGCACCCTCGGCGCGGAGGCGACCGGCAGCATCGAGCGCTTCGAGCCCTTTCCCTTCGCAAAGGAGGCGCTCGCCCTGACGCGGGCGGCAGGATATCTCAACATCGTGCTCACGAACCAGAGCCGGATCGGCAAGGGCGAAATGACGATGGAGCAATACCGCGCGCAGGAGGCGCGCATCCTGCGCGCCTTTGATGGGCTGATCGACGAGATGCTCTGCTGCCCGCACACGAGCGCGGACGGCTGCGGCTGCAAAAAGCCAAAGCCCGGGCTCGTTTTGCGCTGCGCGGAAAAATACGCGCTGGCGCCGGAAGAATGCGTCGTGGTGGGCGACATGGGCAAAAACGAGATCGTGCTGGCCAAGAACGTGGGCTGCATGGGGATCCTCGTGCGCACGGGCGCGGGCGAGGGCAGCCTTGGCGCGTTCCGGCATACTTGGGCGGGCTACGAGGCGGATTTCATCGCCGAAAACGCGCTGGCCGCTGCGGAAAGGATAGCGGCTCTCTGAGCGGCGTTCGTGCGCCAAAAACGACATTTCGATGAACGGCTGCAGGTTTGTGGCCGTTTTTTATTGCCTTATGCGCCGCTTTGCGTTAAAATATGATGTATGAAGGGAAGGATGGAAGTATGAAAAAGAAACGGATCCGTTCGGCCTGGCCGATCTACATTGCCGCGGCGACGGTAGCGCTGTATGCCGCGAGGACCCCCATGTACACCGTCAGGGCCTATATCTGGGCGGCGGTCTGGGCCGTGTTTGCCTATCTGGTCAGCGAGCGGCTGTTCTTCAAGGGCCGCGAGGTCGAGGTGGAGAGCAGGATCTCCACGGGCGACAAGGACGTGGACAGGCAGGTGGAGGAGGGCCGCGAACAGCTCAAGGCGCTGCGCGACAAGCCCACCGGCGACGAGAAGATCGACGGGGAGATCGGCCGCATGTACGAGGCCGGCATGAAGGTCTTCGAGGCCGTGGCCCAGAAGCCCGAAAAGGCGCAGCAGGTGCGCAAGTTCATGAATTATTACCTCCCCACCACCTCCAAGCTCATGCAGCATTATTTCACGCTGCGCGAGGTGGGCGGACAGGGCGAGCATGTGACCAAGGCGCTGGGCGATATCCGCTCGAGCATCGCCATGATCGCCGACGCCTTTGAAAAGCAGCTCGACAACCTCTATCGCGCCGAGGCGATGGACGTTTCGAGCGATATCGACGTTATGGAAGCGATGATCGCCGCGGACGGCCTGACCGACGACGGCGTGAGAATGATCATGAAGGAGGATAATGCAAAATGAGCGAAATCAAGCTGACCCTCACTCCGAACCTGGACACCAAGAGCAAGGAAATACAGGAGATGACCCAGCCCAAGCAGGAGAGCGCTCCGCTCGAGCCTCAGTATACGCAGGAAGAGACCGCGATGATCGAAGCCTTTTCCAAGCAGATCGACATCCGCGACGCCACGCTCGTCTTCTCCTACGGCGCGCAGGCGCAGCAGAACATCGCCTCCTTCTCCGACACGGCGCTGGCCAACGTACAGACCAACGACCTTGGCCAGGTGGGCGAGATGATCACCGGCCTTGTCACAGAGCTGCGCGGCTTCTCCGTCGAAGAGGAAGAGCCCAGAGGCTTCTTCGGTCTGTTCAAGAAGGCGGGCAACAAGCTCAGCCAGCTGCAGGCCCGCTATGAAGAGGCGGAGACCAATGTCAACACCATCGTGGAGGCGCTCGAGAAGCATCAGGTCACTCTGCTCAAGGACATCTCCACGCTGGATATGCTCTATGAGGAGAACCTGAAGTATTTCAAGGAGCTCTCCATGTACATCGAAGCCGGCAAGCGCTGCCTCGAGCAGGTGCGCGCCGGGGATCTGGCGCAGGTGCGCGCGCGTGCGCAGGCCTCCGGTCTTCCAGAAGACGCGCAGGCTGCCAACGATCTGGCCAACAAGATCGACCGCTTCGAAAAGAAGGTGCACGATCTGGAACTGACGCGCAATATTTCCATCCAGATGGCGCCGCAGATCCGCCTGATCCAGAACAGCAATCAGGTGATGGCGGAGAAGATCCAGTCCTCTCTGGTGAACACGATCCCGCTTTGGAAGAGCCAGATGGTGCTCGCGCTGGGCCTCGGCCACAGCCAGAGCGCGCTGGAGGCGCAGCGCAGCGTGACCGACCTGACCAACGAGCTGCTCAAGCGCAACGCCGAGGCTCTGCATCAGGCCACCACCGCCACCGCCCGCGAGGCCGAGCGCGGCATCGTCGACATCGAGACCCTCAAGCAGACCAACGCCACCCTCATCCAGACCATGGACGAGGTGCTGACGATCCAGCAGGAGGGCCGCGCCAAGAGGCAGGCCGCCGAGGGCGAGCTGCGCATGATCGAAAACGAGCTCAAGGCTAAGCTTTTGGAGATGAGAAACTAAATGAAGAGCAAGATCAATGAAAACAGGCCGCTGGCGTTCATCGTGCTGGCCGTCGTCGTGGTGCTGAGCGTCTTTCTCAGCGGCGGCGGCGGGCTGCGCGAGCTGCGCGACGATGCATTGGAAGTCTTCCGCCTCGGCGTGAACGGAGACGGCCTGTGCGTGCAGAACGATCTGCATCAGCGGGCGGACTGCGCCGTGAACCTCGCCGCGCTGTCTGCGCGCTATGCGCAGATCCCGCAGGAGACCGCCGTGAAGGTCGAGCAGGCGGCGGATTCGCTCGGCAGCGCCGGAGAGGACGACACCGCGGCCATGAAGCGCGCCAACGACGAGCTGGGCCGCGCGGTGGAGGCGCTGTATACCGAGCTGGAGAACGCGCCCCTCTCCGAGAGCGACGCTTCTTATGCCCTCTCGCAGTATAAGGAATTCACTTCCCGCGGGCTGACGATCTCGCGCGACGGCTACAACACCGTCGCCGAGGAGTTCAACCGCACGCTGGGCGTGTTCCCGGCCAATGTCGTGGGGATGCTCTCCGGCGTCGGCCAGCTTTCTCTGTTCCGCTGATCCGGGAAAGGGAGGGATACGATGAAAAAACTCCTTGTATGGCTCCTGTGCGCGCTGCTTTGCCTCGCGCCGCTTGTCGCTTCGGCTTCGGTCGTGGAGCCCAATGAACTGTTTTACGTCTATGACGGCGCGAACGTGCTCTCGGAGGACACCGAGGCGGCGATCGTGCTCAACAACGACGCGCTGTACGACGCCTGCGGCGCGCAGATCGTCTTCGTGACGATCAGATCCGCCGGTTCCATGCAGCTGGCCGACTATGCCTACAAGCTCTTTGACGAATGGGGCATCGGCTCTGCGGAACGCAATAACGGCCTGCTTGTGCTGATGGAGATCGGCGCGGAGGATTATTGGTATCTGCAGGGCAGCGGTCTGGAGCGAGACCTGCCCACGGGCGATCTGGCCGTGCTGGTCAATACCTATCTCGAGCCGGATTTCGCTGTGAAAGAATACGACCGGGGCGCGGAAAAGCTTTTCCGGCAGCTCTTTGAAACGCTCACGGGCATCTACGGCGTGAACCTCGCCTATGTCAACTATCAGGCGGAAGATCTCTACCGGCAGGAGGAGACGGTCGTCTCCGGTCGCGGGGATGCGCCGCCTGCCGAGCCGAAAAAGGGCTTCCTCACCGGGCTCTTCAGCGGCATCGGCACCCTCCTCGGCTATGCCCTCGCCATCGTCGTGATCGTGGTCGTCATCAAATTCGCGCTGCGCCTGCTGCGCGCGATCTTCGGCGGCGGCGCGCGCTCCGGCGCAAGGCGCAATGTCATCGTGTTCCCCTCCATGCCGAGGATGCGCCCGCCCCGTCCTCCGCGCCCGCCGCGCGCAGGCCCGAGGCCCGGCAGCTTTGGCGGAGGGAGGAGCACCTTCGGCGGCAGCCGTTCGAGTTCAAGCCGCTCCACTTTCGGCGGCGGAGGCCGTTCGAGTT
>JAUMYC010000175.1 GCA_030528845.1 Eubacteriales bacterium | reverse complement strand
AAAAAAGAGAAGCGAAGAACCCCGGCGCAAACAAGGCCGGGGCGTAAAAAAGCCCGGAAAACAAGCGTTTCCGGGCTTTGATTTACATAAAAATAACCCGCCGGAATTGACAGCGGGGAGAAAAAGCACTATAATATTATATTGCACTCATGGCGGTATCGGGGCGTGGACATCCCCCACCCGAACCTCCTGTGTGGTGTATTGTACACCCTTTTGCGGTCCCTTGCAATAGGGTATTCGCAAAAAATTTACTGAAATCTGTTTTCGCACCGGGATTATCAGCGTGGAAGGTGATAGCCGATATGGTACATCCTGTCAAGCAGGGCAAGCGCACGCGCATGAGCTTTGCCCGAATCGAAGAGGCTCTTTCGGTTCCGGATCTGATCGAGATCCAGAAGAACTCCTATCAGCGTTTTCTGAAGGAGGATTTGCGCGAGGTTCTGGCCGACGTCTCCCCGATCACCGACTATTCCAACAGCCTTATCTTGGAATTTGTCGATTATTCGCTGGATTCGCAGCCCAAGAACACCATCGCCAAGTGCCGCGAATGCGACCTGACGTATGCCGCTCCCCTGCGCGTGACCGTGCGCCTGACGAACACGGAAACGCACGAGATCAAGGAGAGCGAGGTCTTCATGGGCGATTTCCCCATCATGACCGAAAACGGCACGTTCCTGATCAACGGCGCCGAGCGCGTCATCGTCTCTCAGCTCGTCCGCTCCCCGGGCGTGTACTTTGCCAAGACCATCGACAAATCCGGCTCCTCCCTCTATTCCTGCACCGTGATCCCCAACCGCGGCGCGTGGATCGAATATGAGACGGATTCCAACAACGTGCTCTACGCCCGCCTTGACCGCGCGCGCAAGCTGCCCATCACCGTGCTCATGCGCGCTCTGGGCTTTGAAAGCGACGCCCAGCTGGTGGAGATGTTCGGCAACGACGAGCGCATCAGCGCCACCATCGCGCGCGACAGCGTGACCGACAAGGACGCCGAGCGCCGCTTCACCCGCCGCGAGCAGGCTCTCATCGAGATCTACAACAAGCTGCGCCCGGGCGAGCCGCCGTCTGTAGACAGCGCCTCCAGCCTGATGAACGCGCTCTTTTTCGACCCCAAGCGCTACGACCTGGCCAAGGTCGGCCGCTATAAGTTCAACAAGAAGCTGGCCATCGCGGCCCGCATCGTGAACCAGACCGCCGCCGAGGCCGTGACGCACCCCTCCACGGGCGAGGTGCTGGCCGAGGCCGGCGAGGCCATCTCCCGTGAGGCGGCCGAGCGCATCCAGAACGCGGGCGTGAACCGCGTGGTCGTCACGGGCGAGACGCAGGACGTCATCATCCTTGGCAACAACTTCGTGCGCTTTGACGAGTTCATGGCAGAATATGACCCGGAGCTCTACGCGCAGTACAGCGCCGAGGCCGTGACCTTTGCCGAGCGCGTGCATGTGCCCACTCTGCTGGAGGTCATCGAAAAGTGCCGCGCCGACGGCCTGCCCTTCAACCAGCTGCTCAAGGAGAACATGTCCCGCCTGGTGCCCAAGTACATCACGGTGGACGACATCGTGGCTTCCGTGAGCTATCAGGTCGGCCTGTTCCACGGCGTGGGCGGCGTCGACGATATCGACCATCTGGGCAACCGCCGCCTGCGCAGCGTGGGCGAGCTTCTGCAGAACCAGATCCGCGTGGGCATGAGCCGCCTGGAGCGCGTGGTCAAGGAGCGCATGGCCATTCAGGACCTGGAAAAGGTTCGTCCCCAGGATCTGATCAACATCCGCCCCGTATCCGCAGCCATCAAGGAGTTCTTCGGCTCCTCCCAGCTGTCCCAGTTCATGGACCAGCCCAACCCGCTGGCCGAGCTGACCCACAAGCGCCGTCTTTCCGCGCTGGGCCCGGGCGGTCTGAACCGCGACCGCGCCTCCTTCGCCGTGCGAGACGTGCATTACAGCCATTACTCCCGCATCTGCCCGATCGAGACGCCTGAAGGCCCGAACATCGGCCTGATCGGCACGCTGGCCACCTTCGCCCGCATCAACCAGTACGGCTTCATCGAGGCGCCCTATCGCCGCGTGGACAAGGCCAACGGCCGCATCACCGACGAGATCGTCTACATGACCGCGGACGAAGAGGACAACTACATCATCGCGCAGGCCAAGGAAGAGATCGACGAGAACGGCTATTTCGTCAACTCCCGCGCCACCGTGCGCAAGAGGGACGACATTCTGGAAATGGGCGTCGAAAACGTCGACTTCATCGACGTCTCCCCGCGCCAGATGATCTCCGTCACCACCGGCATGATCCCGTTCCTGGAGAACGACGACGCCAACCGCGCCCTGATGGGCTCGAACATGCAGCGTCAGGCCGTGCCGCTGCTGATCCCCGAGGCGCCGTTCGTCGGCACGGGCATCGAATACAAGGCCGCGTGCGATTCCGGCGTCGTGACCCTCGCCAAGAGGGCCGGCACCGTGGTGCGCGTGGCGGCCGACGAAGTGGTCGTGCGCGCGGAAGACGGCACGCTGGACCGCTACAAGCTCAATAAATTCATGCGCTCCAACCAGGGCACCTGCATCAACCAGCATCCCATCGTCTCCAACGGCGAGCAGGTGGTGGAAAAGCAGGTCCTCGCAGACGGCCCGAGCACGGACCAGGGCGAAATGGCCCTCGGCCGCAACGTGCTCATCGGCTTTATGACGTGGGAAGGCTACAACTACGAGGACGCCGTCCTGCTCAACGAGCGCCTGGTCAAGGAAGACAAATATACCTCCATCCACATCGAGGAATATGAATGCGAGGCCCGCGACACCAAGCTCGGGCCGGAAGAGATCACGCGCGACATCCCCGGCGTGGGCGACGACGCGCTGCGCGACCTCGACGAGCGCGGCATCATCCGCGTGGGCGCGGAAGTGCGCGCCAACGACATCCTCGTGGGCAAGGTCACCCCGAAGGGCGAGACCGAGCTGACCGCGGAAGAGCGCCTGCTGCGCGCCATCTTCGGCGACAAGGCGCGCGAAGTGCGCGACACCTCGCTGCGCGTGCCGCACGGCGAGTTCGGCATCATCGTGGACGTCAAGATCTTCACCCGCGACAACCGCGACGAGCTCAGCCCGGGCGTGAACAAGACCGTGCGCGTCTATATCGCTCAGAAGAGAAAGATCTCCGTGGGCGACAAGATGGCAGGCCGCCACGGCAACAAGGGCGTCGTCAGCCGCATCCTGCCGGAAGAGGATATGCCCTTCCTGCCGGACGGCACCCCGCTGGACATCGTGCTCAACCCGCTGGGCGTTCCGAGCCGAATGAACATCGGGCAGGTCCTGGAAGTACACCTTGGCCTCGCCGCCAAGAAGCTGGGCTGGCATGTGGCCACCCCGGTCTTCGACGGCGCGCGCCCCGAGGACATCATGGACTGCCTCGAGGAGGCCGGCTATCCGCGCAGCGGCAAGCTCCGCCTCAAGGACGGCCGCACCGGCGACTGGTTCGAAAACCCCGTCACCGTGGGCTATATGTACTACCTCAAGCTGCATCATCTGGTCGACGATAAGATCCACGCCCGTTCCACCGGCCCGTACTCTCTGGTCACCCAGCAGCCGCTGGGCGGCAAGGCGCAGTTCGGCGGCCAGCGCTTCGGCGAGATGGAAGTGTGGGCGCTGGAAGCCTACGGCGCCAGCCATGTGCTGCAGGAGATCCTCACGGTCAAGTCGGACGACGTGGTCGGCCGCGTAAAGACCTACGAGGCCATCGTCAAGGGCGAGAACATCCCGGATCCGGGCGTGCCGGAATCCTTCAAGGTCCTGATCAAGGAACTGCAGTCCCTCGCGCTGGATATCAAGGTGTTCGGCGAGGATCACCAGCAGATCGAGATCAAGGAGCTCGAGGACGACACCGCTCCCGAGAGCGAGTTCAAGGAAGCGCTCACCGAGACGCTGCCGCAGGCGGACGAGACCGCCGAGAGCGGCGACGACGCGGACGACGCCTTCGACTTCGACGAGCTCTCCCTCGACGACGATCTGCTCGACGAAGATTTCTAAGAACAACAGGGGTTACGCAAAGGGGACTCTGTCCCCTTTGATCCCCTGCTTAAGGACCATTGGCCCTTAAGAATCCCATCTATTTGGGATTGGATTTCGGCATGACGGCGCGGGTCGGCCCAAGGCGCAGCCTTTGCCGGCCGATACGACGCATACGATAAAAAAATTCCCTGATAATAAGGGATCTCAAAGGGCGAAACGTCCTTTGGCGGGGTTCCCCATGACCCCGGACTCCTACCGCGGTTTTAGTGCATATGTGAAAAGGGGGCTGCTCCTTTGTCTGAACTTGCAAATATGGATTCCATTCAGATCGGCCTTGCCTCTCCGGAAATGATCCGCTCGTGGTCTCACGGCGAGGTCACCAAGGCAGAGACGATCAACTACCGCACGCTCAAGCCGGAGCGCGACGGCCTGTACTGCGAGCGCATTTTCGGGCCCACCAAGGACTGGGAATGCAACTGCGGCAAATATAAGCGCACCCGCTTCAAGGGCGTGGTGTGCGACAAATGCGGCGTGGAAGTGACCAAGGCCAAGGTGCGCCGCGAGCGCATGGGCCATATCGAGCTGGCCGCCCCTGTGAGCCATATCTGGTATTTCAAGGGCATCCCCAGCCGCATGGGCACCATCCTGAACATCTCCCCCAGAGCGCTTGAACAGGTGCTCTATTTCGCCAGCTATATCGTGCTCGATCCCGGCGACACCCCGCTGGAGAGGAACCAGCTGCTCTCCGAGGCTGAATATCAGCGCAGGCAGCAGGAATACCCCGGCCAGTTCCGCGTGGGCATCGGCGCGGAGGCCGTGCGCGAGCTGCTGCACGACCTGAACCTCGAGGAGCTCTCCAGCCAGCTCAAGGAAGAGATCGCCGAGCTGACCCGCAAGGAGACCGGCCGCGAAGTGGAAGGCCAGAAGAGGCAGACGGCCATGAAGAGGCTGGAAGTCGTCGAATCCTTCCGCCAGAGCGGCAACAAGCC
>JAUMYC010000174.1 GCA_030528845.1 Eubacteriales bacterium | reverse complement strand
ATTTTATTCACTATCACAGTATACCGCATATATGTGACAAAAAGGTGAAGAGAGGCACTTTTTTCACACAGCATACAAAAAAAGCGCGCCCTCCCTTTTTCGGAAAGGACGCGCAATGTTTTCTGTTTTTTATGAGCGGATCCCGCGGAGCTGCCCGGCCAGCTCGTTCATGCCGTTCCCCTCGGCGGTCCCGATCAGATGATCGATGTTTTCGGAAGACAGCGTGCGCGCGAGAGCCAGCGTCGTCTCCTCCTCCGCCATCTCCAGCGCGGTGATGGCCACGGCGAGGCGCGTGACCTCGTCCTCCGCAGGCGCAAACTCGCGCACAAGCTCCCATTCCTCCGCGCAGCAGGCTGCCTGCAGCAGCTCCACGCGCGCGACGCGCCCGTCCCTGCGGCCGAGGTATTCGCGCACGAGCGACCAGTCGCCCGCCTCCGCCCGCTCGAGCATCGTGTGCGCGCAGCACTCGCCTTCCTCTTTCATGTCTGTTTCCATGAGACGCTCCGTGAGCCGCCATTCCCCGTCCTCCGCCGCACTGCGCGCCGCTTTTCTGCGCGCTTCCGGGCTGAGCCGATGGAACCAGCGCTCAAGCAGTTCCCATTCGCATTCATCGATGGCCCCCTGCACGGCTTCCCGCTGCGTGTCCGCGTCGCAGTGATCGAAGAATTCCTCCACGAAGTCCCACTCGCACTCCTCGACGGCTGCTCGCATGGCTTTTTGCTGCGTATCCGAGTCGCATCGGTCGAAGAATTCCTCCACGAACTCCCACTCGCACTCCTCCACGGCTGCGCGCACGGCTTTCCGCTGCGTGTCCGCGTCGCAGTGATCGAAAAACTTCTCCACGAACTCCCATTCGCACTCCTCCACGGCTGCGCGCACGGCTTTTTGCTGCGTATCCGAGTCGCAGCGGTCGAAGAATTCCTCCACGAACTCCCACTCACACTCCTCGACGGCTGCGAGCATTGCTTTTCGCCGCACGTCCGCGTCGCACCGGTCAAAGAGGGCCGCGGCCGCCTTCCAATGGCCGTCGTCGATCAGCCTGCGCATGGCCAGCGTCTCGGGGCTCTGCTTTTTGTCATCCTTTTCGTCTGCGCCGCGCTCATTTCCCATGCCGAGCGTCTTTTGCATGGCTCCGAACGCAGCCTTCGCAGCGGCGATCGCTCCGGCAAAGCCTTCGGACACGCCTGTGAAATCGATATGCATCGCAGGGCGCGCCGCGCCGCCGTCGTGCCCGGGCTTTACTTCCGACATCAGGGAAAGCAGCACATTGCGGGGCAGGAACGCGGCGAGCTTCGCCAAGGTCTCCTGCGTGAGTTCGCCTCTCTCCTGCAGGCGGAGCGCCGCCTCGCCCAGCGTGTCCCCGGCGGCAAAGGGCGCGATCCGCGCGATCTGTTCCGCCTCGCCCCGCTCGACAAACATCTGCACGAGCCTGTCCAGCTGCCTGCGGCCAAGGAACGGCGCGACGCGATGCGCCATGTCCGCATCGGGCTTGCCGGACGCGATCTGCGCCTCCAAGATCTCGCCGAGATCCTGCGCGGAGATAAACGGCGCAAGCGCGCACAGCTCGTCCATGCCGCCCTTTTCCGCCAGCTTTTTGGCCAGCCTGCCCATCGTCTCCTTCGGCAAAAACGGCGCAAGCCGTTTCAGATGTGCAAAGTCAAGATCCTCCTGCGCATCCTCGACCATCCGGCTCAGCGCTTTGGGATCCAGAAACGGCGCGACGGAAACGACGTGTTCCCAGTCGATATGCATCCGCGGCCGTTCCGCCCGTTCTTTCTGCGCATCCTCAGACGCCCTTTCTACCTCCGCCTCGATGCGACCCATGGCCTGCTCGAGCGCCATATCGACGACCTCCGGCGCGCGCTCCGGTTCGCTTTCGCTCTGTACAGTCTGCGCCGTGTCTTTCTGTGTGGGCGTTTCCATGGATCCCTCCGGCACGGTCAGCAGCTGCTCGATAGTCACGCCAAAGAGCGCGCTGAGATCGAGCATCGTCTGCATGTCCGGCAGTGCAGAACCGTTCTCCCATTTGGAGACGGCCTGATGCGTCACGTTCATCATGCCTGCCAGCTGGGTCTGCGTCATGCCGGCCTTCTGGCGTAAATAGGCGATATATCCGCCCGTCCTTGCGTTATCGATCATCGTTTATATCCTCCGCTGCTTTTCTCTCGGCGGCCCTCCGATGGCAACAGCATATCCGCCTCTGCCGCAAAAAGCAATCAATTCTCGGTTGCAAACGCGCTGCAACGCCCGGTTGCAACCGCCGGTTGCAGAAAATATACCGCAAACGCACGAATTTGGCAAGCAGACGGCTATTGCGGCGCAAATGCGGCGGTT
Source organism: Eubacteriales bacterium (assembly GCA_030528845.1). The sequence goes on along the minus strand of JAUMYC010000174.1, from coordinate 2,743 downwards.
TTTGTTAGCACTCTTTACGTTTGAGTGCTAAAAATCCATTGACTTGCGCGCCGCATAGCGCTACAATAGATGCATTGAAATAACGAATCAGGAGGGAATTTCCCCATGACGAATTCCGGCACGATTTCCATCAATGCAAAAAACATGATGCCCATCATCAAGAAATGGCTCTATTCCGACAAGGATATTTTCCTGCGTGAGATCGTCTCCAACGCCTGCGACGCTATCTCCAAGCATAAGCTGCTCGCGCAGCGCGGAGAGACCGATCCCTGCGAGGATTACAAAGTCACCGTCACCGTGGACAAGGCCAACGGAACGCTGAGCGTTTCCGACAACGGCATCGGCATGACCGGCGAGGAGATCGTAAAGTATATCTCTCAGGTCGCCTTCTCCGGCGCGGAGGATTTTCTGGCTAAATATAAAGAAGAAGAGGGAAAGAACGGCATCATCGGCCATTTCGGCCTGGGCTTTTATTCTTCCTTCATGGTCTCCTCCAAGGTGACCATCGACACCCTCTCCTGGCAGGAGGGCGCGCAGGCCGTGCGCTGGGAGAGCGACGAGGGCATGGAATACACGCTGACGGACTCCGACCGCGCCGAGCGCGGCACGACCGTGACCATGTTCATCGCCGAGGACGACCGCGAATTCCTCGAGGAGGCGACGGTGCAGGAGACTCTGGAGAAGTACTGCGCGTTCATGCCCACTCCCATCTATCTGAACATCATCCGCCCCGAGGAGGAAAAAGAAGAGAAGGCCGAGCCCATCGAGGGCGAACAGGAGATCATCGAAGTCTCCCATCTGCCCGAGCAGGTGAACGACCCCAGCCCGCTTTGGATGAAAAAACCCAGCGAGTGCACCGACGAGGAGTATCGCGCGTTCTACCGCCGCGTGTTCCACGTCTATGACGAACCGCTGTTCTGGATCCATCTGAACGCGGAATATCCCTTCAACCTCAAGGGCATCCTCTATTTCCCCAAGCTGGTCAACGAGTTCACCGCCAACGAGGGCAAGATCAAGCTCTACAACAATCAGGTGTTCGTGGCGGATAACATCAAAGAAGTGATCCCGGATTTCCTGATGCTGCTCAAGGGCGTGATCGACTGTCCGGATCTCCCGCTGAACGTGAGCCGTTCCTTCCTGCAGAACGACGGCTATGTCAAGCGCATGCAGTCCTACATCACGCGCAAGGTGGCCGACAGGCTCACCAGCGAATTCAACACCAAGCGCGCGGATTACGAAAAGTATTGGGATGACATCCATCCCTTCGTGAAATACGGCTGCATCCGCGATGAAAAGTTCTACGAGCGTGCCAAGAGCGCGCTGCTGTTCAAGACCACCGAGGGCGAGTATTACACGCTCAAGGAATACGGCGAGCGCAACTTCACCGACGAGAGCAAGGTCATCTATTACACCTCCGACGCCAAGCGGCAGGCGCACCTCGTCTCCGTCCTGCGCGGACAGGACAAGGACGTAGTCCTTTTGGAGACGATGATCGACAACAACTTCATGTCCTTCCTCGAGTACAGCGGAAAGGACGACGAAAAATGCACCTTCCAGCGCGTGGATGCGGGCGTGGACAGCCTGACCGAAGCGGGCGAGGAAAACGAAGAGAGCCGCAAGAGCATCGAAGAGGCCTTCCGCAAGGCGCTGGGCGACGAGACGCTCGAGGTGCGCCTCTCCTCCTTCAAGACGGACGAGCTGCCCGCCGTGATCACCGTGGACGAGCAGAGCCGCCGCTTTGCGGAAATGTCCCGCGCCTGGGGCAAGGGCTTCAACATGCCCGAAAAGCGCACGCTGACCATCAACGCGAAGCATCCCCTCTGTGCCATCCTGCGCGGCGAGGGCGCGGACGAGCATCTGCGCGGCATGGTGTGCGAACAGATCTACGATCTGGCCGAGATGGCGCGCCAGCCGCTGGAGAGCGAGCGCATGGTCGCCTTCCTGAAGCGCTCGAACGAGCTGCTGACCATGCTTGCCAATAAATAAGCCCCTATCGGACGACCGGCCACAGCACGGCCGGTCGTCTTTTGTCTTAAATATGACCTTGTTTTGAAGCTTGCCGCCCTTTCCTTGCCTTCCGGGCGCAGGGCGGCTATAATAGTAAGGTATAAAAAATCCAACGACCCGTCCTCCGCCTTTCAGCGCGGACGAAAGGAGCAAGAAATATGCCCGGAAAGAACCTGATCCTCATCTGCGACGACGACCCGGTCGTCCATGAATCCCTCGGCCTGTATCTCGACAGCGAAGGCTACGACCATATCTCCGCCTACGACGGCGCGCAGGCGCTGGAAATGGCGGAGGCCAGCCATCCGGACCTGATCATTCTGGATCTGATGATGCCCAAAATGACCGGCACGGACGTGTGCCGCACCATTCGGCAGACGCGCACGATCCCCATCATCATGCTCACCGCAAAGAGCGAGGAGATCGACAGGATCCTCGGTCTGGAGCTGGGCGCGGACGATTACATCGTCAAGCCCTTCAGCCCGCGCGAGGTGCTCGCCCGCATCCGCGCCGTGCTGCGCCGCTATGCCGAGCCGCAGCCCGATTCCGACCAGATCATCCGCTTCCCGCAGCTGGAAGTGAATCTGGCGAACTATCAGGTCAAGGCCTGCGGGCAGGTGATCCCCTTCACGCCCAAGGAAGTCGAGATCCTGCACATGCTCACCGCCAGCGCGGGGCAGGTCTTCAGCCGCGAGCAGATCCTCTCTCACGTCTGGGGCTACGATTTCTTCGGCGACAC
>JAUMYC010000173.1 GCA_030528845.1 Eubacteriales bacterium | reverse complement strand
AGCCAGCGCCGGTGACGACCCTCGCGCCGACGCCAGTGGTCACGCCCACGCCGGAGCCGACGGCGACCCCGAAGGCGGAGACCGTTCTCGTGCCCCCGAGGGGGAGGACGGATCCGCTGATGGCGGGCGAATGGTTCGCGCTGCAAACGGAGCTGGATGAAAACGGCGAGCCCTATATGGGCGGCGACGGCGAATGCAAAGCGGCGCAGATTGGCGTGCGCCTGGCCGGATACCTCTCTCCGGAGGATTTTGCCGAGAAATACGGCGAGGTCTATCAGCTCTACGGCTCGGAAGCCGCGCTGGTGCTGGAGTTTGTCAACAACTCCGACTTTGCCGTTGACCCGCAGAAGGCGCTGAGCATCGCCTTTGCCAACAAGGCGGACGTGCTCTACGACTCCTACCCGCTCATGGACGCGCCGATGGGCGGCGGACAGGACGTCACGATCGGCCCCGGAGAGACGGCGGTGCTCTACAAGCGCTTTGCCTACGACGATCTGCTGGGCATTTACCCCTACGCCGTGGTCACATATACGGTCGGCGGCGAGGAATACAGGACGTACATTCTCCTGGAAGGAATAGAATAACGCATTATTTTTGAGCAAGGGAGAGAGCAAGAATGGCAATGGGTGAAAAGGGACGCACGGTGCATATCGGCGTGATCGGCCTGGGCGGCCGCGGCTGCGGCCAGATGAAGACTCTTCTGCAGATGCCCGACGTCGTGGTGGACATGGTCTGCGACGTATATGAGGACCGCACGCAGAAGGGCGTGGAGATCGTCAAGGAAGTGGCCGGCAACGACGCCGTCGGCACGCAGAACTATCGCGATATCCTCAAGAACGAGCAGATCGAGGCGGTGTGCATCTTCTCGAGCTGGGAGACGCATATCCCGATCGCCATCGAGACCATGCGCGCTGGCAAGCGCCCGGCCATGGAAGTGGGCGGCGCGAACAGCGTGGACGAGTGCTGGGAAATGGTCAAGGTCTCCGAGGAGACGGGCATCCCGGTGATGCTGCTGGAAAACTGCTGCTACAACCGCGATGAGATGGCCGTGCTGCGTATGGTGCGCGAGGGCCTCTTCGGCACGATCGTGCACTGCGCGGGCGCCTATGCGCACGACCTGCGCGACGAAGTGGGCAATGGCGACATCGACCGCCACTATCGTCAGAGGCATTTTCTGCATCGCAACGCCGAGCTGTATCCCACCCACGAGCTCGGCCCGATCGCCAAGTACCTCGATATCAACCGCGGCAACCGCATGGTCAGCCTCTCTTCCTTCGCCAGCAAGGCCGCCGGCCTGCATGAATGGCTCGTGGCCAACCGCCCGGACAGCCCGCTGGTCAACGCGCAGGTGAACGAGGGCGACGTCGTGACCACGATCATCACCTGTGCAAACGGCGAGACGATCCAGCTGCAGCACGACTGCACTCTGCCGCGCTCCTATTCCCGCCGCAACGAAGTGCGCGGCACCAAGGGCTTCTATCAGGAAGACGGCAGCATGGTCTATATCGACGGGCGCACCCCGCATGTCGAGGGCGACTGGACGCACCGCGCCGAGGACGCCCAGAAGTATATCGACGAATATGAGCATCCGCTCTGGAAGGAATATAAGGAGTTCGGCCTGCGCGGCGGCCACGGTGGCATGGACTATCTCGTGCTGCGCGCCTTTGTCGAATCCGTGCAGAAGGGCGAGGAGCCGCCCATCGACACCTACGACACCGCGGCATGGATGGCCGTCACCGCGCTGAGCGAGGAATCCATCGCCATGGGCGGCGCGCCCGTCCCCTTCCCGGATTTCACCTCCGGCCGCTGGCTGCAGGAGCGCGTGAACAAGCCCACCGGCATGTATGTGCTGGACTAAACGAAACAACGAAAACGCATACCACAGGCTTACCGCAGTAAGCCTGTGCGTTTTCATACCGTGAAGCATGCAGCGAAAAGGAGATGCATTTCTTTGAAAAAACCGATCCTCGTCATCATGGCGGCCGGTCTGGGCAGCCGATTTGGCGGAAACAAGCAGATCACCCCTGTGGACGAACAGGGCCAGATCATCATCGATTATTCCATTTTTGACGCCGTACACGCGGGCTTCGGCAAGGTCGTGTGCGTCGTGAAGCCGGACAACAAGGACGCGTTCCATGAGGCCATCGGCGCGCGCATCGCCGAGCATGTGGACCTGCATTATGCCTATCAGTCTCTGGACATGCTGCCGAAAGGCTTTGCCATCCCCGAGGGGCGCGTGAAGCCCTGGGGCACAGGCCACGCCGCCCTGTGCGCGCGGGAGCATCTCGACGGCCCCTTCGCCGTGATCAACGCCGACGATTATTACGGCCGCGAGGCCTACGAGGCCATGGCCCGCTTCCTGATGCAGAACGACGGCGAGAACACGCACGCAATGGTGGGCTATAAGGTCGAAAACACGCTTACGGAGAACGGCTCCGTGTCCCGCGGCGTGTGCGAGAGAAACGGCGACCTGCTCACCGAGGTCATCGAGCGCACGAACATCGTGCCGCAGGGCGACGGCGCGGCCTATACCGAGGACGGCGGCCAGACCTACACGCACATCGAGCGCGGTACGATCGTGTCCATGAACCTGTGGGGCTTCATGCCCTCCGCCGTCGAAAAGATGCAGGCCTATTTTGAGGATTTCCTGCGCGAGATCATGCCCGGCAACCCGCTCAAGGCCGAGTTTTACCTGCCGTCCATTCCCAACCGCATGCTCAAGGAGGGCACGGGCGAGGTGCGCGTGCTGCCGACGGGCGAGCGCTGGTATGGCGTGACCTATCGCGAGGACCTGCCGAAAGTCAAAGACGCCATCGCGCAGATGAAGGCGCAGGGCAAATATCCCGAAGAGCTTTGGAGGAAATGAAAATGAAGCCGATCATTCAGGCCTTTGCCATCGAAGGCGCCGCAGTCAGCTGCGAGCGCTACGGCAACGGGCATATCAACGAGACCTATCTGGTCGTGGTGGAATCCGGCAGGAGGTATATCCTGCAGAAGATCAATAACAAAGTGTTCGCAAATGTCGAAGGGCTGATGCATAACATCGCCTCCGTGACCGAATACCTGCGCGGGATCAACCCGGATCCGCGCAGCACGCTGCACCTCGTGCCCACGAACGAGGGCGAGCCGTACTTTGGCGACGAAGAGACAGGCTTCTGGCGCATGTATGATTTCGTGGAGGGCTCGCTCTGCCTCGAACGCGCCCAGAACGCAGAGGATTTCCGCCAGAGCGCGATCGCCTTCGGCATGTTCCAGAAGCAGCTGGCGGATTTTCCGGCGGATACGCTCGTGGAGACGATCCCCATGTTCCACAACACGGCCAACCGCGTCAAGCAGCTGGAGGAGGCCATCTGCCTCAACGCCGCGAACAGGCTTGACGAAGTGCGCCCGGAGATCGCCTTCGCCATGGCCCGCGCCGAGGAAGCGGGCTGCATGGTGCGCATGCTGGAGCGCGGCGAGCTGCCCCTGCGCGTGACCCACAACGACACCAAGCTCAATAACGTCATGCTCGACGCCGAGCAGCGCACGCCCCTGTGCGTGATCGACCTCGACACCGTCATGCCCGGCCTCGCCGCCAACGATTTCGGCGATTCCATCCGCTTCGGCGCGTCCACCGGCGCGGAGGACGAAAAGGATCTGAGCAAGATCGAGATGTCGCTGGAGCTCTTCGAGGTGTACGCGCAGGGCTTCCTCAGCGCGTGCGGCGAGAGCCTGACGCAGCAGGAGATCGACACGCTGCCCATGGGCGCGAAGCTGATGACCTACGAATGCGGCATCCGCTTCCTGGCCGATTATCTCAACGGCGACGTGTATTTCCGCACCCATTATCCGGAGCAGAATCTGGACCGCTGCCGCACGCAGTTCAAGCTCGTGGCGGATATGGAAGCGAAATGGGAACAGATGCAGGAAGTGATCCGCAGGACCGCTGGGGCAAGGTGAGCGCATGTCCGTTGCAAAAGTGCGCGAATTCCTGCGCGCAAAGGGCTTTGCGGAACGCGTGCAGGAGTTTGCCGTCTCCAGCGCCACGGTCGAGCTGGCGGCGCTGGCGGTCGGCGTAGAGCCCGCGCGCATCGCCAAGACGCTCTCCTTTCTGGTGGAGGAAACGCCCGTGCTGATCGTGTGCGCAGGCGACGCGAAGATCGACAACGCGCGCTATAAAGCACATTTTCACGCCAAGGCGAAGATGATCCCCTTTGAGCGGGCGGAAGAGCTCGTGGGCCATGCGCCGGGCGGAGTATGTCCGTTTGCGCTGCCGGAGGGCGTGCCGACCTATCTCGACCGCTCGCTGTGCCGGTTCGACGTCGTCTATCCCGCCGCAGGCAGCGCCGCGAGCGCCGTGCGCCTCTCCCCGGAGGAGCTTGAACAGGCGGCGCAGGCGTTTGCCGGCTGGGTCGATGTGTGCAAAGGCTGGCAGACGGAGGAAGGGAAAGGAGAAAACTGAAGATGGCAAAGCTGCTCGTCACTCTCGACGGAACCTTGGAGCAGATCCGCTCCTGCATCGTCAACGGCATTGTCCACGGCAGCGTCAGCGCCAGCATGGAGGACGAAAGCCGCATCAACGGAGAACACGCGCGCTGCTGCGTGCTGGTTTTTGAGCGGTACAGCTGGGTCGGCGGCAACCGCGTGAGCCTGAACGTCACGCTCTTTCAGGAGCAGGGCAGCCCGGTGCGCATGGTCGCCAATACGGCCGGCGGCAGTCAGGCGATGTTCTGGAAAGTCAATACGCTGGGCGAGGGCTCGTTCCTGCAAAAGCTGGAGGAGCTGCTCGTCGAGGCGGGCCATCTGAGAAGATAACGGAAAAGAGCCGCCTTCCGAAGGGAAGGCGGCTCTTTTCTATTTGCGCTCCAAAACATAATCCAGCATTTCGCGCAGAAAACCGTTTGCGCGCAGATGCTCCGCCGCTTCCGGCGGATATTTTTTTATGCTCAGGCTGCGCTTTGCGGGGAAGATGCGCCCGGAGCGGAAGGCCTGCGCGAGCGCGGCGATCGCCTCGGCGGCGTGCTCGAAAATGCGCAGCTGCTCGCCGGAGTGCTCCAGCACGGCTGCGGGGCGGCCGTCAAAGAGGACGACGGCGACGGACGCAGCGCAAAGGAAC
>JAUMYC010000019.1 GCA_030528845.1 Eubacteriales bacterium | reverse complement strand
CGTAATCCTCGGTCACCTTTTTGATGCAGGTGTGGAAGTCGAACTTGAGGTCGTCTGACATGCCCTCTTCGTCCGTGAGCATTTCCATCATACGCCAGATACGGTCCAGGAAGCGGCGGCAGCCGCGCGCGCCCTGCGTGGACCAGGGCTTGGCCTGATCGAACGCGCCCATGAACATCTCGTATACGCGGAAGGCGTCCGCGCCCAACTCGCCCACGACGTCGTCCGGGTTGACCACGTTGCCGCGGGATTTGGACATCTTCTGGCCGTCCTCGCCCAGGATCATGCCGTGGCTGGTGCGCTTGTTGTAGGGCTCGGAGGTGGGCACCACGCCCTCGTCATAGAGGAACTTGTGCCAGAAGCGGGAATAGAGCAGATGCAGCGTGGTATGCTCCATGCCGCCGTTATACCAGTCGACCGGCAGCCAGTAGCGCAGCGCTTCTTCGCTGGCCAGCTCCTTGTCGTTGTCCGGGTCGGTATAGCGCAGGAAATACCAGGAGGAACCGGCCCACTGCGGCATGGTGTCGGTCTCGCGCTTGGCGGGGCCGCCGCAGACGGGGCAGGTGGTGTTGACCCAATCGGTCATGGCGGCCAGCGGGCTTTCGCCGTTGTCCGTGGGCATGTAATTGTCCACGTCCGGCAGCGTCAGCGGCAGCTGATCCTCCGGCAGTGCGACCCAGCCGCCGCAATGCTCGCAGTACACCAGCGGGATCGGCTCGCCCCAGTAGCGCTGGCGGGAGAAGACCCAGTCGCGCAGCTTGAAGTTCACCTTGCGCTCGCCCACTCCCTGTTCGGCGAGGAAATCGACGATGGCCTTCTTCGCCTCGGCCACGCTCATGCCGTTCAGGAAGCCGGAATTGGTCATCGTGCCGGTGGCGATGTCGGTGAAGGCTTCTTCCTGCACGTTGCCGCCCGCCACCACTTCAATGATCGGCAGGCCGAACTTCTTGGCAAATTCCCAGTCGCGGGTGTCATGCGCCGGCACGGCCATGATCGCGCCGGTGCCGTAGCCCATCAATACATAGTCGGACACCCACACGGGGATCTCGCTGCCCGTCACGGGGTTGATCGCGCGGATGCCGTCGATGCACACGCCGGTCTTGTCCTTGTTCAGCTCCGTGCGCTCGAAGTCGCTCTTGCGCGCGGCTGCCTCGCGGTAGGCGAGGATCTCCGCATAATTGGCGATCTTTTCCTTTTCCTCATCGATGATGGGATGCTCGGGCGAGATGACCATGTAGGTCGCGCCGAAGAGCGTGTCCGGGCGGGTGGTATAGACGCGCAGCCTGCGGTCCATGCCGGCGATTTTGAAATCGACCTCGGCGCCTTCGCTGCGGCCGATCCAGTTGCGCTGCTGCACCTTCACCTTTTCGATGAAGTCGACCTCGTCCAGGCCGTCGATGAGCTTCTGGGCGTATTCGGTGATGCGCAGCATCCACTGGCTCTTCACCTTGCGCACGACTTCGCCGCCGCAGCGCTCGCACTTGCCGTCCACCACTTCTTCGTTCGCCAGGCCGACCTTGCACACCGTGCACCAGTTGATGGGCATGCTCTGCTTATAGGCCAGGCCCTTCTTGAACAGCTGCAGGAAGATCCACTGCGTCCAGCGGTAGTAGTTCGGGTCGGTCGTGTTCACTTCGCGGGAATAGTCGAACGAGAAGCCCAGCATCTTGAGCTGGCTGCGGAAGCGGTCGATATTCTGCTTGGTCACGATGGCCGGGTGGATATGGTTCTTGATGGCAAAGTTTTCCGTCGGCAGGCCGAACGCGTCGTAGCCCATCGGGAAGAGCACGTTATAGCCTTCCATGCGCCTCTTGCGCGCGATGATGTCCATGGCCGTGTTCGACAGCGGATGGCCCACGTGCAGGCCCGCGCCCGAGGGATAGGGGAACTCGATCAGCGGGTAGAACTTGGGCATCGTGTAGTCCTTTTTTGCGCGGAAAACGCCGGTGTCGTCCCAGTGCTTCTGCCACTTGGGCTCGATATTGCCGGGCGTGTAAACGGGGATCTCTCTCATGGTGTGTCACTCCTTGCTGTGCGGATGGGGCGTGGGGGAGACGTTAGGGGCGCTGCCCCTAAGACCCCGCCAAGGGGAATGATTCCCCTTGGAACCCTCAATATGGGGGATGGTATAAACCTGAAGAAGCGGTTTCTTTGGGGAGGGTGCGGGAGGGCCTTTCTTTTCCTAAAGAAAAGATCGCTCCGATTAAGGGACGTTAGGGGCGCTGCCCCTAAAACCCCGCCAAGGGGAATGATTCCCCTTGGAACCCTCAATTTGGGGTTAGAAATATAAGCGAAAGGTATGGCTTGGCCGGCAAAGGCTAACGCCGCCTTGGGCCGGCCTGCGAAGGGGGATACGTTGAGGGCTGCTCGCCCCCAAACCCCTCGGCAAAGGGAATGATTCCCTTTGCAATCCTCGATTTGGGGATAGCATAAGCCTAAAGAAAGGCTTCTCCCGCAAAAAGGGACGAGCCCTAACCCCTTAATGGTTTCTTTTCGGAGGGGTGCGGGGAACCCTTTTCTTTTTCCAAAGAAAAGGATTCCCCGCCGCATCCTCTCGTAAAAAAACACGCCTGCCGCTCCGGAAACAGGAGACGGAAGGCGTGTTTGCTTTGCCTTTCGCGGTACCACTCACAATTGGCCGAAAAACGGCCCGCTCAAGCGCCCTGTAACGGGGGCAGCCGTTCCCTTCCGGGAAGCGCTCCGGGGCGAGTTCGTCGCGGGCGCGCGCAGCCTTGCACCAAACCGGCTGCTCTCTTCGGGCGCGCTTGCGCGTCTACTGCTCCCCATCCATGCGCAGAAGCGTATGCGGGTTATTGGTAGCTGCGTCAGAGATTATTCCTCAACGGCGGGAACGTCGTCGATGGCGTATTCATCGTCGGATTCCGGAACGGTCTCCAGAGCCTCGTCTTCCAGCACTTCGCGCACGCTCAGGCTGATGCGGCGGGATTCGGTGTTGACGTCGAGGATCTTCACGCGGATGACGTCGCCCACATGCAGGGCGTCTTCGACCTTTTCGATGCGGGTCAGCGCGCACTGGGAGATGTGGACCAGGCCGTCCAGGCCGGGCTCAAGCTCGACGAACGCGCCGAAGGTGGTGATGCGGACGACCTTGCCTTCGACCACAGTGCCCACGGCGTACTTCTCGCCGGCGACGTCCCACGGACGCGGCTGGGTCTCCTTGTAGGAGAGGGAGATGCGCTCGCGGTCGGTGTCGACGTTCTTGATCTTCACGTCGATCTCCTGGCCGACGGTCACGACGTCGGACGGATGATGCACGCGGCCCCAGCTCAGGTCGGTCACATGGACCAGGCCGTCCACGCCGCCGATGTCAACGAACGCGCCGAAGTCGGTCAGACGACGGACGATGCCCTTGACGACGGAGCCGATCTCCAGAGTGCCCCAGATGGCCTTCTTCTTCTCGGCTTCTTCGATGGCCAGCACAGCCTTGCGGGAAGCGACGACGCGCTTCTTGGTCTTGTCCAGCTCGATGATCTTGAGCTTCATGGGCTGGCCGACGAACTCGTCGATCTTCTCGACGTAGCGCAGGGACAGCTGGGAAGCGGGGATGAAGGCGCGGATGCCTTCGATCTGGGCGATCAGGCCGCCCTTGACGGATTCCTTACCGATGCCTTCGACGAACTCGTCGGCTTCAGAAGCGGCGACGATAGCGTCCCAGGCCTTGCGGTTGACGATGTTGCGCTGAGAGCACAGAACGTTGCCCTCGCCATCGTTCACCTTCACGACTTCGACTTCGATCTCGTCGCCGACTTTGACATCGGTGGAGGAGAGATCGGATTTCTTGACCAGTCCGTCAGCCTTGTAGCCAACATTGACGCAAACTTCGTCTTCAGTGATCTGCACGACCGTGCCCATGATAACCTGGCCGGGGCGGATCTGCCTGAGCGTCTTTTCTACATCAGCCATGAAATCGGATTCGGCCTCGGTGTTTTCAATGATCTGTTCCTTGTTCTCGATGTCGTTCATTCGTGCGACAACCTCCTTAAATGTACCCTCCGGCGTAGAGGCGCCGGCAGTGATTCCTATCAGATCTCCCGGGCGATAGCCGGAAGGATCGATCTGTTCAGCGCGGTCGACGCGCACAGAGCGCGGGCAATACTCCAGACACAGCTCCCAGAGCTCTTTGGTGTTGGAGCTTTCGCTGCCGCCGACGACGATCATGGCGTCGGCCTTTCGCGCGATCTCGGCCGCCTCTTCTCTGTGAAGGATGGTGGCCTGACAATTGGTTTTGCGGATATCCGGGCGCTCGACGCGCTTTGCGATGGCGGAGCACACGCGCTGATACCGCTGGGTGGAAAGAGTAGTCTGACAGACGACGAGCGCCTCGTCGGAAGGGGAGAGGGCCAGCGCCTCTTCTTCGGAAAGGACGGCCTCGCCCTTGCCCTGCGCCCAGCCGAGGATGCCCTGCACCTCCGGATGGGAAGCCTTGCCCACCACGATGACCCTGCGGCCCTGCGCCGCGGCCTGTTCCACCATGCGGTGGATGCGGCTGACGGAGGGGCAGGTGGCGTCTATGATGCGGACGCCGCCGGCTTCGAGGGCGCGGTAGGTCTCGGGCGGCTCGCCGTGTGAGCGGATGACGCAGACGGAGCCTGCGGGCAGCTGGGCGATCTTCTGCACGCTGTGCGCGCCCTTGGCCGCGAGAGAGGCTACCGCATGCGGGTTGTGGATGATGGAGCCGAGGGTGTAGCAGCCGCCGTATTCCCGCGCCGCCTGCTCGGCCATTTCCATCGCGCGGCGCACTCCATAGCAATATCCCGCGCGTCGGGAGACGATCAGTGGCATCGGCTGCCTCCTCTCATCCTGCGGCTCGTTTTCTGCCGCCGCAATTTTACCCGCCTTCTAAGACTTCTCCTTACATTTCTATAGAATAACATGCTTTCCTGCTTTTTGAACGTGAATTTTTGCAAGATAACGAAAATTTAACGAAAAATCGCTCGAGGAGTTGCCATTCTTTGCGCATAAATGTATAATAATTGTAGAGTACGCTGCTGCCGGGGCGCGGCCCGAGGGAAAACGGGCGCTCCGGCGAAAAGGGAAGGCGGTTTTTGAAGATGGCGGGTGCGCTTCTTGTCGATGGCAACTCTCTGATGTACCGGGCGTTTTTTGCCCTGCCCCCGCTCACGGCGCCCGACGGCACGCCCACCAACGCCCTCTACGGCTTTATGAGCATGCTGCTGCGCGTCATCGCGGACGAGCGGCCCGAATACGCCGCCGTGGCGTTCGACGTGCACGGCCCCACCTTCCGGCATGAGCGCTTCGCCGAATATAAAGGCACGCGCGCGCCCACGCCGGACGAGCTGCGCCCGCAGTTTCCTCTGGTCAAGGAGGCGCTGCGCGCGATGGGCATTGCGGTGCTGGAGAAGCAGGGCTTTGAGGCGGACGACCTCGTCGGCACGGCCTCGCGCGTCTTTTCCGAACAAGGCGTGCCCTCGCTCATCGTCACCGGAGACCGCGATTCCTTCCAGCTCACGGGCGAGGGGGTCGAGGTGCTCTATACGAAACGGGGCATCACCGACACCGAGCGCGTGACCGAGTCGAGCATCATCGAAAAATACGGCATCCTGCCGCGCCAGCTCATCGACATGAAGGCGCTGTGCGGCGATACCTCCGACAACATCCCCGGCGTGCCGGGCATCGGCGAAAAGACGGCGGCGAAGCTGGTGGCTAAGTACGGCGACCTCGAGAGCTGTCTTGCCGCCGCCGACACGCAGGAAAAGGGCAAGCTGCGCGAGAGATTGCTGGAAAACGCGGGCCTTGCGCGCGAATGCCGCTTTCTGGCCGAGATCGACCGCCATGCGCCGATCGATTTCGCCCCCTCCGCCGCGCGCATCGCGGGGCTCTCCGGCGGGCTCGTCTTCCTGAAAAAGTATGAGCTCAAGTCCCTTTCGCAGAGGCTGAACGCGGTCGCGGCGCTCTACAGCGCAGGCGACGGGGAAAATCCTGTGGAAAACTCTGTGGAAAACGCGGAAAAACCGGTGGAAAACCGGGTGGAAATCCCTGTGGAAGAGATCGTGGAAAATGCGGCGGAGCTGCTGCGGGCTGTGGATAACCTGCCCGAGGGCGCGCCGGTCGCGGTCATTTTGGAAGAAACGAAGGCGTCCGTCTGCGCGAGGGGGCGCTCTGCCGTGAGCGTTTCCATCGGGCAGAAAACGCTGCTGGACATGGGCGTTTCGGCGGAGGACGCGCTGCGCGCGCTCGCGCCCGTGCTCGAAGGAGCCGGGCCGAAGATCCTCTGCGGAGAAAAAATGCTGCGCACGCAGGCGAAGAAGCTGGGCATAGAGCTGCGCGGCGAGGTGTACGACCCGGCGCTGGCGGCCTATGTGCTCGCGCCGCAGCGCAAATCCTTCGAGGCGGGCGCGCTGCTCGAGGAGGCCGGCTTTGCGCAGAACACGGGCGCGGCGGCGCTCTTTGCGCTGCGGGAGCAGCAGGAGGAGCAGCTCCGGCGCGACGGGCTGGAAAGCCTGCTGCATGAGGTCGAAGAGCCGCTCTCGGGCGTGCTCTATCGCATGGAGCAGATCGGCTTCAAGGCCGACGGCGCGGTGCTCGAGGAGCTGGGCAGGGGCTTTTCCGCCAAAGAAGAGCAGCTGCAGGCCGAGATCCACGCCGTCGCGGGCTATCCGGTGAACATCCAGTCGCCCAAGCAGCTGGCCGTGCTGCTCTACGACGAGCTGGGGCTGGACAACGGCAAAAAGGGCGCGCAGGCCCGCACCACCGGCGCGGAGGTGCTCGAGGCTATGGCCGGGCAGCACCCGGTCGTGGAAAAGATCCTCGAATTCCGCAAATACGCTAAGCTCAACGGCACATATATCGAAGGCCTGCTCCGGCTGCTGCACGCCCCCGGGGGAGACGGCCGCATCCACACCCGCTTCGACCAGACCTCCACCGCCACGGGCAGGCTCTCTTCGCTCGAGCCGAACCTGCAGAACATCCCCGTGCGCACGGAGCTGGGCCGGGATATCCGGCGCGCGTTCGTCGCGCAGGAGGGCTGGCTGTTGGTGGACGCGGACTACAGCCAGATCGAGCTGCGGGTGCTCGCGCACATGGCGCACGACGAGCGCATGATCGAAGCCTTCCGCTCCGGCGAGGATATCCACCGGCGCACGGCGGCGGAGATCTACGGCGTGCCGATCGAAGAGGTCACCGGGCAGATGCGCTCTGCGGCCAAGGCGGTCAATTTCGGCATCGTCTACGGCATTTCGGACTTCGGCCTTTCGCGCAACACGGGGCTGACGCGCTACGAGGCCGCGGACTTTATGAAGACCTATCTCGCGCGCTATCCGGCCATCGGCGTGTTCATGCAGGAGGCCGTGGCGCAGGCGAGGAGCGCGGGCTATGCGCGCACCATGCTCGGGCGGCGGCGCTACATCCCGGAGATGTCCTCCGCCAACCGCAACATCCGCTCCTTTGGCGAGCGCGCCGCCATGAACAGCCCCATTCAGGGCACGGCGGCGGACATCATCAAGCTGGCGATGATCGCCGTGGAAAAGGCACTGCAGGGCATGCAGGCCCGGCTGATATTGCAGGTGCACGACGAACTGATCGTGGAAGCGCCGCAGCACGAGGCCGAGCGCGCCGCGCAGATCCTCAAGGAAGAAATGGAAAAGGTCATGCTGCTGGACGCGCCGCTGCGCGCGGATGTGTCCGTCGGCAGAAACTGGCTGGAATGTAAATAAGACCGCGCCCCGCGCCTCCTTTGTGGAGCGCGGCGGGGCGGGAACGTTGGAAGGGGTTACAGGGAACCATGGAAAAACCGTTTATTCTGGGGCTCACCGGAGGCATCGCCTGCGGCAAGAGCACCGTCGCTCACAAGCTCGAACAGCTCGGCGCCGTGCATATCGACGCGGACGCGGTCAGCCGCGTTCTGACCGGGCCGGAGGGCCCCGCTCTGGAGAAGATCCGGGAAGTCTTCGGCGACGAGGTCTTCCACGAGGACGGCACGCTCGACCGACGCGCTTTGGGAGAGATCGTCTTTGGCGACGAGGCCTCCCGCCGCGCGCTCGAGGGGATCCTGCATCCCATGATCCAGCACGGCATGCTCCAGCAGGCCGACAAGGCCGGGCTTGCGGGCGAAAAGGTCTGCGTGTTCAACGTGCCGCTTTTGTACGAAACGGGCATGGACGCCATGTGCGACGAGGTATGGGTGATGACCTTGCCCGAGGACAAGCAGCTCATCCGCCTGATGCACCGCGACGCGCTCACCCGCGAGGAGGCGCTCGCCCGCATCCGCAGCCAGATGCCCATGGCAGACAAGGAAGCGCTCGCTTCGGCCGTCTTCCGCACGGACAAGCCCGAGGCGGACACCCTGCGCGAGGTGGAGCATCGCTATCGCGATCTGCTCAAGCAGATCGAGCGCCGATAAGGACAGAACAGAAAAAACGCCCGGAAGAACGGTTTCTTTCGGGCGTTTGTGCGTTTGGAGCGGTCATTCCTCCGCAAAGAGCAGATCCCTGCGCGCGAGGAACATTTTCAGAAAGGCGATGGAGGAGAGGTGCTCCCAGTCCGTGCGGGAGATGCCGCTTTCCGTGATCTCGAGCACGTCCGCGCCCGGGATGCCGCTGAGCACCGGGGAATGGGTGGAGATGACGAACTGGCAGCCGTCCCGAACGCCCTGGCAGACGAGCAGCGCGAGCGCATACTGGTTCTGCATGGACAGCGCGGCCTCGGGCTCGTCGAGCAGATAGAACCCGCCGGGGATGAGCCGGCTTTGGAAAAATGCATAAAAGCCCTCGCCGTGGGAGGAGCGGGCAAGCGGCCGGCCGTACATGTGTTCCATGGCGCTCAGCTCGCGCGAGAAGGCCATTGCGGCCTGCCCATGGGCGAAGCTGCCCGGCGCATATTCCTCGTCCACGCGTTCGAGCTCGCCGCGCAGCTTGGCCTTTTCCCGCTCGGCCCATTCAATGTATTTGATAAAATCCTCCGCCGAGAAAAAGAAGCTGCCCCTTTCGCGCTGCCTGCGCACGAGGCGATATTGCCGCGCGGCCTGCGCGGCAAGGCGCTGTTTTTCGCCCTGCTGCCCGCCGATGCGCACTGCGCCCGTCTTTGCGGCAAGGAGCTCCAGCAGAGTCGTCTTGCCGCAGCCGTTGTCGCCCGCGAGGATGGTCACGCTCTTTTCCAAGCGCAGCTCCTGCGCTGCGGCGGGAACGCAGCCGGGATAGCCGGGCGGCAGCGCGCCCTCGGGCTTCATGAGAGTGACGAACATAGGCGGAAATGCTCCTTTTAAGCTCGGTCAGGCGTTTTCCGTGCGGTCAAACAAAGACGGATCCATGGGCACGCCGTCTGCGATCAAACGCGCCTGCAGCTCCTGCGCGCCCGGCCGTTTGCCGGAGAGCGCCTGCATGGCGGCGGCGCAGCCCGCGGCCTGCCCGGTCACCGCGCAGGTGGGGATCACGCGCGTGAGATCCCAGCCGTCCTTTTTCGCACTGCAGCAGCGCCCCGCGGCATATAGATTATCGTTGGCGACGCCCGCGATGCAGCGGTAGGGGATGGTATAGCGCGGGCCGGCCTTTTTCCAGTTGCCGATCATGCCGATCGCATCGGAGAACCAGACGCCCTCGTGCCCGAATTCGCTGAAGGGGAAGGCGTCGAGGCGGCGGGTCATGCGGAACCCCGCCAGCGTGGGGATCATCATGGGATAGAGCCCCGGTCTCTCCTTGGCGAGCTCCTGCGCGTCCCGAAGGATCCATTTCCGCCCGTCGATGAGCTGCTGCGTGACGTCCTCGGGGTCGGTGCCGGAATAGAGGCGGCTGTCCTGCGGGATGGGCTGCCAGAGCGGGTCGGAGAGGATGTGCAGCTGCGTCTGGCCGCTTGCCTCGCCGGAGATATACCAGCCCGTGCGCCGGTTGGTATCGTCGTCCACGGTGGGCTCGTTTGCGAAAAAGCAGAGGTCGGCGTCGCCGGTCGCGTCCACATACGCCCCGGCCGTGAGCAAAACACGCCCCTTTTTCGTCTCAACGGAAAGGGAGGTCAGTTTGCCGCCCTCGCTGTGCGCGCCGGAGAGGCGCACGTCGTAGAGCAGCTGCACGCCCGCCTGCAAAAGCAGCTCCTCGCAGGCGAGCATCATGGGCGCGGCCTCGTATTGCACCCTGTAGCGCTTCGCGGCCCGCTCCTCGGGCGTGGAATCGTCTCTTTGCCATGCCGCGGGGATCTCGCCCGGGCCGTATTTGACCGAGGCGAGCAAAAGCTCCTCCGCGATGGCGCCGGACATCTTCACGCCGCGCCCGTCGCACAGGGGCAGGTAGATGACGATCAGCCCGAGCGTGGCGAGCCCGCCCGGCGCGCTCTCTTTTTCCAGAAGTAAGGTCTTTGCACCGGCGCGCGCGCTCGCAAGAGCGGCGGCCACTCCCGCGATGCCGCCGCCGGCGACGATGACGTCGTAATGGGTCCGCATCGGTTGGCAGCTCCTTTCTTTCTTCGCCGTTCATGAGGAGGATAAAAATGCTGAAAGATATCGTGTATGAATGGATCCGCGTAGTCGCCCTGATCCACGACCGCGCGCTCGCGCTCAACGACGCCTACGGACTGCAGCTCACGGATAAGCAGCTGCATTTCTGGTTTTTCGGCGTGGCGGGCGCGGCGGTGTTTCTGGCGCTGTGGGCGCTGTGCGCGTGGCTGCGCAGGCACCCCGCGCTGCTGGCGTGGCTCTTCGGCTTTGCCGTCATGCTGACTGTCGCGCTGGCGGTGGAGGTGGGCCAGTGGCTCACGGACACGGGCGCGATGCAGTTCAAGGACATCGCCGCCGGGATGATCGGCTATGTCGTCATCAGCGCGGGGGTCGCGCTGGCCGCGCTGCTGCTGCGCGCGGGCAGGAAAAAGCGCCGCCGCTGAAGGAAAAGCAAAAACGGGCGTTCACTGCAGCGCGCGGGCGAGAGCCTGCGCGTTTTGCAGCATGGCGGCGAAATAGGCCTCTGCGCCCTCGGCGGCGCTGTGGTCGGTCAGGATATCGATAAGACACACGGTATAGCCCGCCGCCTCGATCTCCTCCACCAGCCCCTGCGGGGCCTGCCGTTCGATCAGCACGAGCCGATAGCCGCTCTGCCGCATCTGCTGCAGCGCCTCGTCGAATTCGCTGCGGCTCATGTCCGCGCCGGCCTCGCGCCGGATGAAGACATGCTCTGCAAGGCCCATCTCTTCCGCAAAATACCCAAGGCCTTCCTGCATCAGGATCACGCCCTCGGGCTCGATCTGCGCGCGCAGGGCGGCGAGCTGCGCCTGCAGCTCGTCAAAGCGAGAGAGCATGGCCTCGAGGTTTTGCGCATAGAGAGAGGAAAAATCCGGATCGAGCTGCGCCATGCCCCCGGCGATGACGCTGCAGATGCTGCGCGCGCCCTCGACGCTCAGGAAATACCACGGGTTTTCGCCGGAGTAATGATCCTCCTCGTCGGCGGGCTCGTCGGAAAAGGCGCGCAGCGGCATGTTTTCCATGGCCGTGAGCACCGGCAGCGCGCCGCCGGAGAAGGCGCCCGCAAACGACTCCAGCCCCCTGCCGCCGAGGATGAGCAGATCCGCCCCGGAGAGCATGGCCGCGTCCCAGCTGGATAGGGAATAGGAGCGGAGGCAGCCGTCCTGCGGCTGCGTCAGGCAATGCAGGCTGAGATTGGGCACGCCCCGGCAGA
The DNA here is from genome assembly GCA_030528845.1 of Eubacteriales bacterium. The sequence goes on along the minus strand of JAUMYC010000019.1, from coordinate 8,137 downwards.
TGCCCTCGGAAAGCGCGTAGACGGGCCAGAACGACGCATAGACCGTCTGCGGCTCGGGGTCGGGCAGGTCGATATGCACGCAGCCGCCCAGCAGGCAGGCCGCAAGCAGAAGAGAAAACAGGCGCAGATGTTTTTTCATGGATGTTCTTTCCTTTGGGAGCGCGTGAAGAGCGTCAGATCTCAAGGCGGTTGTTGTAGCGCATGGGCAGGCGTTCGCCGTAGATGTGGCCGGTGTCGGACAGGCACAGGCACTGCGGCACGACGACGCCTTCTTCGTTGTTGCGCCATTCGATGATGGTCACGCCGGTGTGCGTGATATCAAAGGCCGTCCACATGATGTGCGGCGGGATCTGCAGCAGATGGCTGATCCACGTCAGCCCGAAGCCCTGATGGCAGAACATGGCCACGCGGTCCTCGTTCGGGCGCACGGCCCTGTAGGCGCGGCCCTCGCGCACATAGCCCTGCCTCGCGATGAACTCGTCGGAGGCCTCCTGAATGCGCCGGAAGCCCTTTTTGCAGGTCTCCTCGTCGAACTCGGGCAGAGTGTACCAATCGTCGCCGATCACGCGGCTCTCGTCACGCATGAAGGCCGTGCGCGGGGAGGCGTAAAACACCCATGTGCGGCCGCCGCCGGGCATTTCCACGGAAAGATCCTTCCAGGCCTCGTTTTCGCTGGCCCAGTTTTCGATCTCGGGCTTGGTGTTGTTCAGCTCGCACAGGGGCTGCGCGGTCTGCTGCGCGCGGATGAGCGGCGAGGAATAGATGCGGTCGAACCGGCGCGTCGCAAGGCGGCGGCCGACGGCCTCGGCCTGCCTGAGCCCCTTGGGCGTGAGCGAATCCGGGCTGTAGATGGGGTCTCCGTGGCGGATGATGTACAAAAGCATAGCAGCAAGCCTTCTTTCGCAAAGGATGATCTTATTATAACACAGAGCCGGCCGCGCGGTATGCACGGCTGGCTCTGAATTTGATGTTTTTATTGCGGCGCAAACGGAGCGTTACTGTACGCCGGGGATGACGGGCAGGCCGTTAAAGCCGGTGGCGAGATCCTCGTCCGTGGGGATGTAATCGCTCATCTGGCCGTCGTTGAACTTCTGATAGGCGTACATGTCGAAATAGCCGGTGCCGGTCAGGCCGAAGACGATGGTCTTCTTCTCGCCGGTCTCCTTGCATTTGAGCGCCTCGTCGATGGCGACGCGGATGGCGTGGCTGCTCTCGGGCGCGGGCAGGATGCCCTCCACGCGCGCGAACTGCACCGCCGCCTCGAAGACCTCCGTCTGCGTCACGCTGCGGGCCTCCATCAGGCCGTCGTCGTAGAGCTGGGAGAGGGTGGCGCTCATGCCGTGATAGCGCAGGCCGCCGCTGTGGCTGGCGGAGGGGATGAAGCCGGAGCCGAGGGTGTACATCTTCTGCAGCGGGCAGACCTTGCCCGTGTCGCAGTAGTCGTAGACGTATTTTCCGCGGGTCAGGCTGGGGCAGGAGGCCGGCTCGACCGCGATGAACTGATAATCCTTCTCGCCGCGCAGCTTCTCGCCCATGAACGGGGAGATCAGGCCGCCGAGGTTGGAGCCGCCGCCCGCGCAGCCGATGATGATATCGGGCGTCACGCCGTATTTGTCCAGCGCGGTCTTGGTCTCCACGCCGATGACGGACTGGTGCAGCAGCACCTGATGCAGCACGGAGCCCAGCACATAGCGGTAGCCCTCGGTGCCCGTGGCCACTTCGACGGCCTCGGAGATGGCGCAGCCCAGCGAGCCGGAGGTGCCCGGGTGCTCCTCGAGGATCTTGCGGCCCACGGCCGTCGTCTCGGAGGGGCTCGGGGTCACGTTCGCGCCGTAGGTGCGCATGACCTCGCGCCGGAAGGGCTTTTGCTCATAGGAGCATTTGACCATGAACACCTTGCAGTCCAGCCCGAAATAGGAGCAGGCCATGCTCAGCGCCGTGCCCCACTGGCCCGCGCCGGTCTCGGTGGTCACGCCCTTGAGGCCCTGCGCCTTGGCGTAATAGGCCTGCGCGATGGCGGAGTTGAGCTTGTGGCTGCCGGAGGTGTTGTTGCCCTCGAACTTATAATAGATATGCGCGGGGGTGCCCAGCTGCTTTTCCAGGCAATAGGCGCGGATGAGCGGCGCGGGACGGTACATCTTATAAAAATCGCGGATCTCGTCCGGGATGGGGATGAGCCGGTCGGTGTCGTTGAGCTCCTGCTGCACCAGCTCGTCGCAGAACACTTCGCCCAGCTCCTGCGCGGTCATCGGCTGACAGGTCGCCGGGTTGAGCAGCGGGGCGGGCTTGTTTTTCATGTCCGCCTTCACGTTATACCAATAGCGCGGCAGCTCCTCTTCGGAAAGATAGATCTTATAGGGGATCTCGATTTTAGACATGTGCGTGGTCTCCTTTCGGCGTTGTATAGGATGCGGCGCTGTTTCGGCGAGGGAAAGGGCACAAAAAAAGCCTCTGTCCCTCTCGTGAAAAAACGCCGTGCGTTTTTTCTGGGACAAAAGCTGTGTGATAGCTTCTGCGGTGCCACCCATATTGGCGAATGATTCGCCCGCTCTGCAGCGCACATGCATGCGCTCTTCCCTCTAACGGTGGAAATCCGTCGCGGCATACTCGGCGTTTTTCGCCTTTCCTCGCGCCCTCGGCAGTCCATTCCGCAAAGCCTCTGCTGCCGCCATCCCACCGCCGGCGGCTCTCTTGGAGCAGATCTTCTCCGCGTACTCTTCTGCCTCATCGGTTTTGATGTGAACGATTATACCCATTGGATAGGGGCGTGTCAAGGGTTTTGTTAAAAAATGCGTCGGAAGCGGCGGGATAGAAAAAAGCGCGGGGACGGCGTGCGGCCGGCCCCGCGCCCTTGTGCGCGGAAAAGAGGGGTGCAGGGGACGCAGTCCCCTGCCGGGCGCGGGGCGAAGCCCTGCGCAGCGGGGTTTCAAGGGGCAGAGCCCCTTGGCAGGGGGTGCAGGGGGGCGGAGCCCCCCGCCCCTTCCCCCTTTGCTCAGCGGGGAACGTATACGTCGATATAGCGCGCGACGAGCAGCGGATAGTCCGTCGCGTCGTAGTAATAATCGCCCGCCACGTCCGCATAGATGCGGTATTGGATCTCCGAATCGAACGAAGCCGTGTTGGACATGTTCTCCAGAACGACCAGCTTGACGTCCTCCTTGTTGCCCACGTTGAGCACGACATATTGCGTGTCGCCCTCGTAGAAGGTGTCGTACACCGTGCCGATGCACTGGAAGACGCGGCCGAGCCACTGTTCGTAGAGCAGGCGCAGCTGCGCATAGTCCATGATCCAGGCGTTGCGGGAATACTCCGCCAGCGAGGGCAGATAATAGACCTGGAAGGAGATGATGCTGTCCTCGCAGCCGTCCTTGACGGCGCGGAAGCGCACCGTGTTGTAGCCGATCTTGTCGAAATGGGCGCGGAAGGAGAACTCGCCCGTGGTCGGATCCACAGAATAGCTCTCTTCTTCATAGTCCGTATCGATGACCAGCTCGGCCGTCGGGTCGATCGCGCCGCGGATCTCCAGCAGAGAGCGGGTGGAGGAATACTCGGTGTTGGCCGAGAGCTCCAGCGCGACCTCCATCACCGGGCGATAGAGCACGATGTCCATGCGCGTGTCCTTGTGGCTGGGGGTGGAGGCATAGAGCGAGATCCGGTTGTCGCCCTGCGGATACACGTTCACGTTCGCCGTGACCACGCCTTCGCGGTCGACGGTGTCGGAGATATCCTCGCCGTTGATGAGCACGGTGGAGCCGGGTACGACGTTGAGCTCGAGCTGATAGACGCTCGAGTAGACCGTCTCCCTCGCCGAGGAGGGGCTGGTGAGCGTCACGGGCGTATAGGGCGTGGACACTTCGTATTCGATGATGGGCAGCTCCTGCTTGGTGCCGTCCTCGCGGTAGAGCGTGGGAGTGAGCTGGATCTGCGCCATGCTGATCTCCTCCGGGTCGCGGTCGAACCAGAAGGAGTCCTCGATCTCGATGCGCACGAGCCCGCCGAGCACGATATAGCTCTGGCCCAGCTCGTCGATGTGGATCACGTCGCCGTCCGTGCCGAAGATGGTCACGGCGTGGCCGGGCTTGGCGTGGTCCATTTTGATCGTCTCGATCTGCGCATAGGCCACGTCGCCGCTGGTGTAGGGGCGGCTGGCGCGCCATGCGTCAAACCAGAAATAGGCCTTGTACAGGCCCATCACCGCCACGGGGATCATGATCATATAGCAGATGATCCAGAAAAGCGGGCCGCGCTGCGTGGGCGCCTGCGTGCGCTCCGGGCCGGGCGCCTGCTCGGGTTTGGAAAGCGGCGCGCCGCAGCGGCGGCACACTTCCGCGCGCGGGCCGTTCTGCATGCCGCATTTGGGACATTTCAAGGCTTGGTTCCTCCTGACAAAACGTAATGGTCTGCCCCCTATTGTACCGCAAGAGGGGCGTTTGGGAAAGGGCATGCGCAAATGTTTCCCTTTTATTTCACAGGAAATGGGCCTGCGCGACACAAAGAGCTATGGAACTTGCGGGCTTTGTGTGCTATAATAACACGAAAGCATCGCAAAGAATACGGAAATAATTCCTGGAGGGATAAACTATGCCGATGGATAATTTCTTGGAAGAAGTAGCCGTAAAGAGAAACCGCGGCGCGCAGAGCCTGCTCTACGGGCTGTGCTGGGTCGTGATGGTCGCCTTCGGGCTGTTCGCGTTTTTGCTCTTCAGCACGCTGACCACCAGCAATTCCATGGTCGCGCTCATCGGGCGCATCGTGGTGTGCGCGCTGTGCGCGGGCGTCGTGTTCCTCATCTGGCGCTATAAAGACCATTTCCGCACGGAATACGAATACACCTTCACCAACGGCGATCTGGACGTGAGCAAGGTGCTGGGCAACGTGCGCCGTTCCTACCTCACCTGCCTGCCGATGAAGAACGTGGAAGCCTGCGGCCTCGTGGCCGGCAATGCGCATTTTCAGAAATGGCTGACGACCCCCGGCATCAAAAAGCACAACTGGTTCCTCAACCGCGACGGCCAGCTGGTGTATTTTTACTTTGTGAAGAATAATGTGAAGCATCTGATGATCGTGGAGCTCTCCGACGAGATGATCAAGGTCATCCGCAGCCAGAATTATCTGGGCTTTGGCGTATGGCAGGAGTAACGGGCGCGTATCTGGACAACAGCGCGACCACCCGGCCGAGCGAAAATGTTATAGAAGCCATGGCGCAGTGCATGCGCGATGGCTTCTATAATCCTTCCTCGCAGTATGCGCCGGCGGTGGAGAGCGAAAAAAGGCTGGCGGATTGCCGCGCGGAGATCGCCCGGGCGCTCAAGGCCGCCCCGGAGGAGATCTTCTTCACCTCCGGCGGCACGGAGGCGAACAATCTGGCCGTGCTCGGCGCGGTGAAGACGCTGCGCGGGCCGGGTCATCTGATCGTCAATGCGACGGAGCACCCCAGCGTGCTGGCCGCCTTTGAGGAGGCACAGAAGGCGGGCCACAGGCTCAGCGTCCTGCCCGTTACGGAGGACGGCACGCCGGACATGGCCGCCTTTGCGGCGCTTTTGGAGGACAAGCCCGCGCTCCTGAGCGTGATGCAGGTCAACAACGAGACCGGAGCCATGGCCAATGTAAAAAAAATGGCCGACATGGCCAAAAAGGCCAACCCCAAATGCCTTGTGCATGTGGACGGCGTGCAGGGCTTCCTGCGCGTGCCGTTCGACGCGCGCGCGGTCGATCTGTACACCCTCTCCGCCCATAAGATCCACGGGCCTAAGGGCGCAGGCGCGCTCTATGTCAAAAAGGGCGCGCGCATCCTGCCCAGGCAGATCGGCGGAGGGCAGGAAAAGGGCCTGCGCTCCGGCACGGAGAACACGCCGGGCATTGCCGGGCTGCACAGGGCCGTCTTGGAAATGAAGGCCATGCGCGGGCTCGCGGACGAGCTCATGGCCAAAAAGCTGCGCTTTTTACATTTGGTGCGCGAGGCAGTGCCGGAGGTGCTCGTCAATGGGCCGCAGCCGGAGCAGGCCGCGCCGCATATCCTCAACCTCACCTTCCCGAACGTGCGCGGCGAGGTGATGCTGCATGCGCTGGAGGCGGAGCGGGTCTACTGCTCCACGGGCAGCGCCTGCTCGAGCAAAAAGAGACATGTCAGCGCCGTGCTCAAGGCCATGGGTCTTTCGGACGACCGGGCCGAGGGCGCGCTGCGCTTCAGCTTTTCTCCGTATACGACGGAGGAGGAGATCGAATATGCCGCGGGGCGCATCGGCGAGAGCTACGCCCTGCTCAAACAATATCAGAGGAGATGAACCCCTGTGCGAGAGGTTTTGCTGGTGCGCTTCGGCGAGGTGCACCTCAAGGGCGCAAACAGGCCCTATTTTCTGCGCATGCTGACGGAGAACGTGCGCCACAGCGTCAAGGAGCTCGGCGCTAAGGTGTGGCTGGCGGACAGCCGCATCTACGTGGCGGAGATCGACGATGTGATGGAGGCGGCGGAGCGCGTCAGGCGCGTCTTCGGCGTGCATTCCGTCAGCCCGGCCTATGAAACGGAAAAGGATATCGACCAGATCGGCGAGGCGTGCGTGCGCCTGATGGCCGACAAGAGCGGCACGTTCAAGGTCGTCGCCCGCCGCAGCGACAAAAGCTTCCCCATGCAGTCCAACCAGATCGGCGCCGAAATGGGGCACAGGGTGCTCGAGAGCAACGCGGAGCTGAGCGTGGACGTACACGAGCCCGAGATCAAGCTGCACGTCGAAGTGCGCGACATGGCCTACATTTGCTGCGAGGAGATCATGGGCGCGGGCGGCATGCCCACGGGCACCGGCGGAAAGGCGGCGCTGCTGCTCTCCGGCGGCATCGACAGCCCCGTGGCCGGCTATTCCATCATGCGCCGCGGCGTGAAGATCGCCTCTGTCCACTTTGAATCCCCGCCCTACACCGGCGAGCGCGCCAAGGAAAAGGTGCTTTCGCTGGCCAAGAAGCTGGGCGAGTTTCAGGGCGGCATGCAGGTGGCGGTCGTGCCGTTTACGAAGATCCAGCTGGAGATCCACGAAAAATGTCCGGAGGATCTGGGCACGGTGCTCATGCGCCGCTATATGATGCGCATCGCGGAGCGCGTGGCCGCCGAGAACTTCAAGGCGCAGGCGCTCATCACGGGCGAAAATCTGGCGCAGGTGGCCAGCCAGACGATGGAGGCGCTCTGCTGCACGGATATCGTGGTAGGCATGCCCGTGTTCCGCCCGCTCATCGGGCTGGACAAGCTCGACATCATCCGCGAGGCGGAGAAGATCGACACCTACGAAACGTCGATCCTGCCCTATGAAGACTGCTGCACCGTCTTCACTCCGCGCCACCCCAACACCAAGCCCAAGCCCAAGTTCTGCGAAAAGGCGGAGGAGAGGCTGGATTCGGAGGCGCTGATCGAAGAGGCCATCGCCGGAACGCGGATCATCAACTGCTGAGGAAGGGTACAAAATGACACAAGCGGAACTGGATATTCTCTTATGGATGCAGGAGCATCTGCGCACCGATCTGCTCGACGGCCTGCTGAAATTCATCTCGGCGCTGGGCAACGGCGGCGTATTTTGGATCGTGCTCACCGTGCTGCTGCTCTGCTTCAAAAAGACCCGCAAGGCCGGCGTTGCCTCGGCCGTCGCGCTCGCGCTGATGCAGATCATGGGCAACATGCTCATCAAGCCGCTGGTCGAGCGCGCCCGCCCCTGCGATGTAGAGCAGGCCGTCGATATGATCATCGGCCGCCCGCACGGCTATTCTTTCCCCTCGGGGCATACGGCGTCCTCCTTTGCGGTGGTGTTCGCGTTCTGCTTCGCGGGCAGCTTCCTGTGGAAGCCCGCGCTCGTGCTGGCCGCGCCCATCGCCTTCTCCCGCATGTATCTGTTCGTGCATTATCCGACCGACATCCTCGGCGGGCTGATGCTCGGGCTCGTCTGCGGCTGGCTCGGCGCAAAGATCGGCCGAAGGCTGCTATACAGGTTTGACCTCTGGAACGATGCGCGCCGCGCCCGCCGGGCCGGAGCCGCAGCATAACGAAACGCCCTTTGAGCGGCGCGCTGCGCGCCGCTCAAAGGGCGTTTTTTATTTCTATAATCGATCACATGGCCTGCGTTTCGTCCCGTAGGGGCGACCCTTGCGGTCGCCCGAG
>JAUMYC010000172.1 GCA_030528845.1 Eubacteriales bacterium | reverse complement strand
ATCATCTCCGAGGCCTACGACCCCGTCTACGGCGCGCGCCCGCTGCGCCGCTATCTCTCGCGCCATGTGGAGACCCTGCTGGCGCGTGAAATGATCGCCGGCAATGTTGCGCCGCACGCGGACATCTGTGTGGACGTGGAAAACGGAGCCCTGCTGCTGCGTTTTCAATAATCCTAATAAACAAGGCACATTTAATACACGTTTCACACCTTGCAAATTCAAAAGTTATCTGGTAAATTGTTGTGAGTAAGCAAAATTCGCCGACGAACGCGCAAATTCCGCATCACCCGGCGAACTCTCTGCCGGAATACGAAGCAAAGTGGTGATGGATTTGACTCGCAATACCCCGTCTGGAAAGCAAAGGCAGCGCACGAATATGCCCTATCTGACCAGCGAAATGCAGCAGATCCTCTCCCGCGTGGAACAGGAAACGAACGACCAGGCCCTTGTGCAGAGCATCCACTTCAGCCCCACGGCGCTCACCTTCATCCGCCGCCTCGCCGGCAGCGGAGGCACGATCGTGGCCGACACGATGCTCTCCCTCTCTGCGGCGGACACAAGGCTGCTCCAGCAGCTCGGCCTGAAGATCACCTGCTTTATCGACGACCCGAGCGTCATCGCAACCGCGGAAAAAAAGCGCGTTACGCGCGCAGAGATCGCCGTGGACCACGCGCTGGGTCTTCCCGGCATGAAGCTCTTTGTGATCGGCAGCGCGCCGATGGCGCTGAGCAAGCTCCTGCTGCGCAACGAACTGCTGCCCATGCACGACGTGGCCATCCTCGCCGCGCCGACGGGCTACGCAAGCGTCGTGCAGCTCAAAGAGCGCGCCTGGGAAAGCAGCCTGCCCGTGATCGTCACCCGCGGTCACAAAGGCGGCGTACAGGCAGCGATGAGCATCCTGCACGCGCTGCTTCTCGAAACGAGCGCGACAGGCAAATGATTTTTCCGACACAGCCCTCCTGCACTCAGGAGGGCTGTCTTTTTTACGCAGCTTATTGCGTAAAAAAACGCATGGTGGTATACTGGAAACAAGGAAACAAACGCAAAGGAGAGGACGAACATGCGCTGCGGATGCTTTGAATGCGGGGCATATATGGTGCAGGCGGAGAGCATGGCGCTGGGGTGCGTCTGCCCGGAATGCGGTTATCGCTGCCGCGCCTGCATGGGCACGAATACCATGATGGACAGGGAGGCCGTGCGTTCTTTGAAAAAGGCGCACGACGACGCCGAGCAGAGCGACGGCAAGCAGGCAGAGGCCGCCGAGAGGCGCGGCCGGCTCGCGCTGGTGGAGGCGCAGCTGCGCATGATGGAAAAGCAGGAGGAAATGGGCCGCGACTGAGCGCCCCCTCTTTGCTTTCGGAAGGGAAGCATCGCCATGTCACTATCCCTTTTTTCGCCGGAGACCGCAAGCTGGTTTCGGCAGAACGTCGGCCTGCCAACCCCCGTACAGGAGCAGGGCTGGCCGATGGTCGCCTCCGGACGCGACGTGCTCATTAGCGCGCCGACCGGCACCGGCAAAACACTCGCGGCGTTTCTCTATTGGCTGGACGCCCTTGGGCAGCGTGCGCGCCGCGCTCCTCTGCCGGAGGGCGTGCGCGTTTTGTATATCTCGCCGCTCAAAGCGCTCGGAAACGACATCCGCGAAAACCTGCAAAAGCCGCTGACAGGCCTCGGCCTGCAGGGGCTTGTTTGCGCGCAGACGCGCACGGGCGACACGCCCTCTTCCGAACGCGCGCGCATGGCCAAGCACCCGCCGCAGATCCTCATCACCACGCCGGAATCGCTCTATCTGCTGCTGACCTCGCAGAGCGGCCGGCGCATGCTCGCCACGGTCGAATGCGTGATCTGCGACGAGCTGCACGCCGTCCTGAACACGAAGCGCGGGGTGCATCTGGCCGTCTCGCTGGAGCGGCTCGACCGGCTCTGCGGCCGCAAAGTGCAGCGCGTTGGGCTTTCCGCGACCGTGCGGCCTTTGGAGACGGCTGCGGCTTTTCTCAGCGGCGCAGGCAGGCCCGCAGCGGCTGTCGTGGCCCCGAAAATCGAAAAACAGCTGGATCTGCAGGTGGAGATGCCCGCGCCGGAGCGCGCTTTGCTGCACGAGCGCAGCGCATGGGCCGCCATCGCGGAACGCGTCTATCGCCTCTCGCAAAAGGCGCGCACCACCCTCGCCTTCACAGAGGGCCGCGCGCAGGCGGAAAAGCTCGCGCACCATCTCAACGTCCTCGCCGGGCAGGAGCTATTCGCGCGCACACACCACGGCTGCGTTTCGCGCCAGCAAAGGCTCGAGGCCGAACAGCAGCTGCGCAGCGGAGAGGTCCGCGTGCTCTGCGCAACGAGCAGCATGGAGTTGGGCATCGACGTGGGCGAGATCGACCTCGTCGTGCAGGTCGGCGCGCCCGCGTCCGTCTCCTCTCTTTTGCAGAGGGCCGGGCGCGCGGGACACGGCCCCGGCCGCACGAGCGTGGTGCGCGTCTTCGCCAAGACCGGCGCGGATGCGCTCTCCTGCGCTTTAACTGCGCGCGGCGCGCTGGAAGGGCAGATCGAACGCGCCGAGCCGCCGGAGCTTTGTCTGGATGTGCTCGCGCAGCACCTCGTCTCCATGGCGGCGGCGCAGGAATACAGCGTGCAGGAGGCGCTGGCCCTCGTTCGCGGCGCGTGGTCATATCGTGCGCTGGAGCAGGCGCAGCTCGAGAGCGTCCTGCGCATGCTGGCGGGCGATTTTGAGCACGAGCGCGAGCTGCCCGTGCGCCCAAGGCTGCTCTACGACCGCGCCGCGCAGACGGTGCAGGGCGACCGCTACACGCGCATGCTGGCCTGCTCCTCCGGCGGCACCATCCCGGACAGGGGCTGGTATTCCGTGCTGCTCGCCGAGGGGCGCAAGCTGGGCGAGCTCGACGAGGAGTTCGTCTTTGAGGCGCGTCTCGGCGACAAATTCCTTTTGGGCGCGTTCGCATGGCGCATCGTCGAGATCCGGCGCGACAGCGTGCTCGTCGAGCCCTCCACGCCCGAGGGCGCGCAGTCTCCCTTTTGGCGGGGCGACGGCGCAGGCCGCAGCCCGGAGACAGGCCTGTATTTCGGGAGGCTGCTGCGCGGGATGAACGAAGCCGCGCAGTCCGGCAGACTCGCGGAGCATCTGCTGGAATATCCGCTCTCTCCCGAGACGCGCGAGGCCGTGCAGGAGCATGTCGAGCGCCAATGCGAGGCCGTCGGCATGCTCGCAGACGACCAAACTCTCGTAGTCGAGCATTTTCCCGACCAAGCCGGCGACCACCAGCTGATGCTGCACTGCCCGCTGGGCAAGCGCGTGAACCGCCCGCTGTCCATGCTGCTGCGCGAGGAAGCCCGCCGCCGGACGGGGCTGGACATTCACGCCTCCGACGATGACGACGGCGTGCTGCTCTATCTGATGGGCACGAAGGATCTCCCGGACGGGCTCGTGCAGATGATCGCGCAGGGCGCTCTGCAGCAGACGCTCGCTGCGCTGCTCCCCGGCGAGCCGATCTTCGGCATGTCCTTTCGCTATGCTGCGTTCCGCGCGCTGATGCTGGGCATGCGCCCGAGCGGCCGGCAGCCCCTCTGGGTGCAGCGGCTGCGCGGCGCGGAATCGTTCAGCGCGGCCCTTTCGCAGCCGGGGCATCCGCTGCTTTGGGAAGCGGAGCGCGAATGCTTGCGGGAGCTTTGCGACGGCGAGGCCTGCGAACGCCTCCTCAAACAAATGCACATGGGCTCCGTGCGCGTGCGCGAGGTCCGCCTGCCCGCCCCCTCCCCCATGGCGCTGCCCCTGCGCAGACAGGTGGAGGCCGAGATGATGTACAACTACAGCCCGACGCCCTCTGCGGCGGTGCGCATGGCGCAGCAGGACGCCGAGCTGGCCGCGCTGACCGTGCCGGAGCAGGCCGGCTTCGCCGTGGCCTTTGCCTGCCCCGCTGCACGCAACGCGCAGGAATTGCACAGCCGCCTGCTCGCCGAGGGTGATCTCATGCCCGACGAGCCGGGCGCGCATGCGCAATGGCTCGAAGAGCTCGAAGAGCAGGGCCGCACGGCCTATATCGACCCCGGCCTGTGGATCGCCTCCGAGGAGCGGGAGCTCTATGCCCTCGCCGCCGCAGGGGATATGCCCGCGCTGGAGCGCATCCTGCGCCGGTGCATGCGCTTTCGCGGCCCGCAGGACGCCTCCTCCCTTACACAGCGCTATTGCCTGCCCGAAGGTCTCGTCGCGCAGGCGTTGGAAGCGCTGATCTCCGGCGGCGCCGTGCGCGCGTTTGCGGGGCAATTTGTCCACAAGGACGCCTTTGCCTCCGCGCAGCGCGAGACGATCCGCCTGCGGCGCGAGCAGATCCACACGCAAAGCGCGCCGAGGCTCGCCGCGCTTATCGCCAGAGATCTCCTCGTCCCCGGCCCTGCCGCCGAGCAGCTCTCAGGCGCGCTGCACTCCCTCTGCGGCCTGCAAGCGCCCGCCGAGCAATGGGAGGGCATGCTCCTGCCCGCGCGCGTGACGGGCTACAAGCCGCTTCTGCTCGATCAGCTGCTCGCCTCCGGCGATTTTGCATGGCAGCTGTGCGAAGAAAACGACCGGCTGCTGCTCTCCTTCCGCCGCACGGAGGACGACGGCGACGAATGGATCGAGCCGCAGGCCGCGCTGAACGAAGATGAGCGCGCGATCCTGCGCGTTTTGGAGACGGGCGGCGCGATGTTCGCCCAGCGCATCGGCGCGAGGCTCAACGGCGCGCCGGTCGAGGACGCGCTGCGCAGGCTGTGCGCCATGGGCCTCGTGCGCAAGGACAGCTTTGCGCCCGTGCGCCAGCTGCTGCCAAAGCCCGGCGCAAAACGGCGCATGCCCGTGCTTCGCGCGCAGGACACGGGCCGCTGGGAGCGCTGCCGGGCGCTGCGGCCCATGACCGACGAAGAACTGCTCGGGCAGGCCTTCCGCCGCTGCCCGCTGCTGTGCCGCGAGACGATCTCCGGCATGGAATGGAGCCGCGCGCTGCCCGTGCTGCGCAGGCTGGAATACGCGGGCGAAGTCCGCCGCGGATATTTCATCGAAGGGCTTTCCGGCGCGCAGTTTTTGCCCGCGCGCCAATTCGACTCCGTCAGCGCGTTTTTTGCGCAGGGAGAAGGCGGTGCGGTCTGCCTGCCCGCCGCCGACCCGGCGCAGCTTTGGGGCAGC
>JAUMYC010000171.1 GCA_030528845.1 Eubacteriales bacterium | reverse complement strand
GGCCAAGGCGCAGGGCGCCATCGGCCTGTTCGAATCCAAGTACGGCGAGCGCGTGAAGGTGTACACCATGGGCGAATATTCCAAGGAGATCTGCGGCGGCCCGCATGCCGAAAACACCGGCGATCTGGTCAGCTTCAAGATCCTCAAGGAAGAATCCTCCTCTGCGGGCGTGCGCCGCATCAAGGCCGTCATCAACAAGTAATCCCCCTTCCCCTTTGGCGAGCAGAAAAAACCGACATTTTTACCGGGTATCCGTAAAACAGTTAAACCGACCTATGGTTACGATCATAGGTCGGTTTTTTGTAATATGTACCGGTTTCGGAAAGGCTCCCTTGTGTAAAGGGAGCTGTCAGCGAAGCTGACTGAGGGATCGACGACCCCTCCGCCCCTGCGGGGCACCTCCCCTTACACAGGGGAGGCTTTGGCTCGGCGCATCAATTGGGCCTATTCAAGTTTATCGACCGGTTTGCTGATATCCTATCACACAAAATCCACCTTTACAGGAACAGGGACAGCATCTCGCTGTCCCTGTTCCTGTCTTATGGCGCCCCGCCATTCATGCCAATCTTTTTGCGTGCTATCTCAGGCGCCGGCCTTGACGGACGCGCGATACTGGCTGCGCAGCATGTTGGCATAGAAGCCCTGCTGCTGCATGAGCTCTTCGTGGTTGCCCCGCTCGATGATCTCGCCGCCGTCGATCACGAGGATCTGGTCGGCATGGCGGATCGTGGAGAGGCGATGCGCGATGACGAAGCTCGTGCGGCCCTGCATCAGGCGCAGCATAGCCGACTGGATGTGCACCTCCGTGCGCGTGTCGACCGAGGAGGTCGCCTCGTCGAGAATGAGCACCTTCGGGTCGGAAAGGATGGCGCGGGCGATGGAGAGCAGCTGCCTCTGCCCCTGCGAGAGGTTGCCGCCGTCCTCGGCCAGCTCCGTGTCGTAGCCCTTGGGCAGGCGGCTGATAAAGCCGTGGCAGTTGGCCATCTTCGCGGCCTCGATCATCTGCTCCTCCGTGGCGTCGAGGTTGCCGTAGAGCAGATTGTCGCGGATGGTGCCGGCGAAGAGATAGACGTCCTGCAGAACCATGCCCAGACTGTCGCGCAGCTTCTGGCGCTGGATGTTCGTGATGTCCTTGCCGTCGATGTGGATACTGCCGCCGTTGAGGTCGTAGAAGCGCTCCAGCACGGAGACGATGGTCGTCTTGCCCGCGCCCGTGGGGCCGACCAGCGCGATCGTCTGGCCGGGCAGGGCCTCGAAGGAGACGTTCTTGAGGATGGCGCGCTCCGGCGTGTAGCCGAAGGTGACGTCGTCGAAGACGACATGGCCCTTCGGGTCGCTGAGCGGGTCGGCGCCGGGCTCGTCGGCGGGCTCGGGATCCGAATCGAGGATCTCAAACACGCGCTCCGCACCGGCCAGAGCAGACTGGATATTGGTGATCTGCGAGGCCATGTCGTTGAGCGGGCGCTGGAACTGGCGGGAATACTGCAGGAAGGACTGGATCATGCCCACGCTGCGCACGCTTCCGGTGACGACCAGAAAGCCGCCGATACCGGCCATGAGCGCAAAGGAGAGGTTGTTGAACACGTTCATGATCGGGCCGATGCAGGAGGAGAAGATGGTGGCCATGGTGCCCGCATGGCAATATTCCTCGTTGGCCTCGCGGAAGTCCTCGATGACGGCCCTCTCGCGCGAGAAGACCTTGACCACGCGCGCGCCGGTGACGGTCTCTTCCACGATGCCGTTGACCTCGCCCAGCGCGGCCTGCTGCGCGCGGAAGAGCTTGCCCGTGCGCTTGGTGATCAGGCGCACAACGGTCATGCTGAAGGGGATGACCAGAAAGGCCACGAGCGTGAGCAGCGGGCTCAGATAGAGCATCATCGTGAGGGAAACGACCAGCGTGACGACAGAGGAGAGCGCGTTGGTGAGCGTGTGCGCCAGCATGTTGGACACGTTGTCGATGTCGTTGGTCAGGCGGCTCATCATCTCTCCGCGCGGATGCTTGTCGAAATAGGACAGCGGGAGCGTCTGGATCTTGTCAAAGAGCTCCACGCGCATGGCGCGCACCGTGTTCTGCGAAACGCGGGTGAGCAGCAGCGACTGCGCAAGGGAAAAGCCGGAGGAGGCGATGTACAGGCCCAGCATCCATGCGATGCAGCGCAGCAGATCTGCCCCGAGGGCGCTGCGGACATCTGCGGGCATGGAGCCGTGCTCCTGCAGAGCGCTCACGCCGCGCGCGAGCACGTCGATCAGATCGCCGGAGATCTTGGGAGAGACGAGGTTGGCCACGGTGGAGAGCAGCAGCGCGAGGATCGCCAGAATGAGGGCGAGCTTGACGTGCTTGAGGTAGCCGAGCATGCGGAAGATGGTGCCCTTGGTGTTCTTGAGCTTCACCTTCTCGCCGAAGCGGCCGCCGTGCGGGCCATGTCCTCTGCCGGGGCCCCTTCCGCCGGGGCCGCCCATCTGTGCGGCGGCATAGCGGTGCTTGCGCTTGCCGGGCTGCGTTTCGGGAGCGCCCATGGGGGGCATTTTCTTCTGTTCCGACATTTATGCCGCCTCCTTTCCCAGCTGGGAGATGACGATCTCCCGGTAGACTTCGCAGCGCTTCTTGAGCTCCTCGTGCGTGCCGATGTCGGCGATGGCGCCGTTGTCCATGACGATGATCTTGTCGGCGTCCATGACAGAGGAGATGCGCTGGGCGATGATAAAGACCGTGATATGGCCCATGATCTCGCGCAGGCCCTTCTGGATCTCGGCCTCGGTGGTCAGGTCGACCGCAGAGGTGGAATCGTCCAGGATCAGGATCTTAGGCTTTTTGACCAGCGCGCGCGCAATGCACAGGCGCTGCTTCTGGCCGCCGGAGAGGTTCACGCCGCCCTGACCGAGCACCGTTTCATAGCCGTTTTCCGACTTCGTGACAAAGCCGTCGGCCTGCGCCACGCGCGCGCACTGCTCGATATAGGCCTGATCGGCGTCCTCGTCGCCCCAGCGCAGGTTTTCGTCGATCGTACCGGTGAAGAGCATGCTCTCCTGCAGCGCGATGCCCACCGCGCCGCGCAGGTTGTCCAGCGTGTATTCCTTCACGCTGCGCTCGTCCACCAGCACCTCGCCCTTCGTCGCGTCATACAGGCGCGGGATGAGCGAGATGAGGCTGGATTTGCCCGAGCCCGTGGAGCCGAGGATGGCGACGGTCTCGCCGGGCTCGGCCGTGAAGGAGATATTGTTGAGCACAGGGTCGCCCGCCTGGCCGGGATAGCGGAAGGAAACGCCGCGGAACTCCACCTTGCCCTCGGTGACCTGCGCTGTTTTATTCTCGCCGTCGGTGATGTCGCTCTTCGTGTCGAGCACCTCGTTCACGCGCTGCACGGAGACCGTGGCGCGGGAGAGGAAGAGGAACATGAAGGAGGAGGACGTCAGCGACATGAGGATCTGCATGACATAGTTGGAAAAGGCCATGATGTCGCCCGTGCCCAGCTCGCCGGAGAAGACCATGTCTCCGCCGAACCAGTAGACCAAAATCATGCAGATGTTCATGATGAGGTTGAACAGCGGGAAGGAGACGGCCATGATGGAGCTGGCCTTGATGCCCAGGTCCGTCATGTCGTTGTTGGCGGTGCGGAAGCGCTTTTTTTCATAATCGCTGCGGCCGAAGGCCTTGATCACGCGCACGCCGGCAAGGTTCTCCTGCATCACGACGTTCACTCTGTCCAGCTTTTCCTGCATCTGCCGGAAGAGCGGGAAGGCCTTTTTCATGATGAAGCCGATGGCCACGGCCAGCACGGGCAGCGTGCAGAACACGACCATCGCCAGCCTCATGTTGATCGAAGCGATCGCGATCACGCCGCCGATGCACAGAAACGGAGAACGCACCATCATGCGGATGCAGGAGGTGAACGCGTTCTGGATCTGCGTCACGTCGTTGGTGATGCGCGTGACGAGCGAGCCCGTCTTGAACTGGTCGATATTGGCAAAGGAGAAGGACTGCACCTTCTCATAGAGCGCCTGACGCATGTTTTTGGCAAAGCCGAAGCCCGCCTTCGTGGAAAAATACATATTGCCAAGGCCGCCCACGACGCCCAGCAGCGCCACGCCGATCATCTTCAGGCAGGTGATCAGGATATAATGCGTGTCGCCGTTTACGATGCCCTCGTTGATGATCGAGCTCATGAACGTGGGCTGCATCAGATCCGCGATGACCTCGCCGATCATAAACAGCGGCGCGAGCACCGTGAAGAGCATGTATGGCTTGAGATATTTGTAGAGCTTCTTCATTCCCTTTCTCCTTCTTTGCGGAATTCGCTTTCCAGCGCGGTGTTCACGTTGTCGAACATGCGGTGCAGATAATCGACGAGCTGCTCTATCTCCTGCTCCTCAAAGCCCGCCACCAGCATCTCTCCGGCCGAGCGGAACACGCCGCGCGCCTCTTCCATCAGCGCCTTGCCCGTCTCCGAGAGCGAGACAAGGCTCACGCGCGCGTCGTCCTCGGCGCCCGTGCGCACGATGATCCCCGCGCGTTCGAGCCGCTTGAGCGTGCCGGAGATGGTGGCCGGCGTCACGCGCACCTTCTCGGCCAGATCCCTCTGCGAAAGCCGGCCGTATTTTCCCAGCTCCATCAGGATCGGCACCTGTCCGGGCCCGATCCCGATCGATTGAAATTTGTTCTCGCAATACTGAAAGTGCTTGCGCGAGACCCAATGCAGCATCCTGTCCGTTTCCCGGGCGATCGGTCTATCGTTAATCGCCATATAATATACCTCCTAACAGTTAGCTATCATACTATTTCCTCGCCGAATTTTCAAGCGAAGAAACTGTTAAGTACCATAATATTCGGCCCCCGAACGATTTTCAGCCTCGTTTTTGTTAAGCCTTCCGCAAAATACGCGCGCAGCGCGAAAAAACCCGGCCTGCGCGCGCAGGCCGGGTTTTGTTTCTGCCGTGAGGCACTTTTCTCAGGCGAAGGGATTCTCGGTGGGATAGAGCATGCCCTTGGGCTGGTTGAACTTGACGTTGTCCACGCCCAGCAGCTTGAGCACGGAATAAATGGCCTTGCCGGCATGGCCGAAGGCGACCGCGCCGTGGTGCGGATAGCCGCCCTCGATGAGCACATGGCGATAGAAGCGGTTCATCTCCGGGATGGCGAATACGCCGATGCCGCCGAAGGACTGCGTGGCCACA
>JAUMYC010000018.1 GCA_030528845.1 Eubacteriales bacterium | reverse complement strand
GCATCGGCGGCAGCAGCCGCATCAGCGTGCACGTCGGCACGATCACCAACAGCGGCCCGAGCGGCAGCCTCTCCGTGTACAGCACATGGAGCGCGGTCATCGGGCAATGCGGGCAGGAGGAACAGATCACGGTCACGCTGCCGGTCGCCGCTGTGCAGCAGCTGGCCAATGGCTATGCGAGAGGCCTGTTCGTATGGAGCGACAGCACGAGCGATTATGGCGCATTCTACGGCTATGGGGACGCGAACCCGCCGAGGCTCTCCGTGGCGTATTACACCTAAGGAGATGATTGGATGAGCAAATATTATATCCACTGCGATGCAATAGTATCATCGGAAGAGAAGAAGATCGGCGTAGTTGTCATCGGCGTGGGAGAAACGACCGTGGATCTGCGATTGGACGGCGGTGCGACGCTTATGAGATACGGCGGCACGGTGTATGACGAAAACGGCGAGGAGATCCCCTTGGGAATAATTAAGCGAGATTTCCTCCCGGCGGATACGGCTTCTTTGCTGGCGCGGATCGCGCAGCTGGAGGCGATGGTGACAGGAGGTGGAACGAATGTATGATGTGATGCGAAACATTATCCTCTCGCAGACGCTGCCGATGCAGGAGATCCAAAGGAGGATCGACGTCTTTTTCGCGGAGGGGAAGCTGACAGAGGCGGAAAAGGCGGAACTGGAAGCGCTGGCGTTTGAGAACCAGACCACGGACGCGGAGAGGGCGGAATTGACGAAGCGAGTGGACGAGCTGGCCGCGAAGGTGAGCGAGCTTGAAGCGCGAGTGGCGGCGCTGGAGGGCGAGGAGCCGGGCGAATATCCCGAATGGAAGCCCTGGGACGGCGTGAGCGACGAGTACCAGCCGGGCGCGATCGTATGGCATAACGACAAGCTCTGGCTGAACGTGCTGGAAAACATGCAGAATGTTTGGGAGCCGGGCGTAGCGGACGAGAGATACTGGGTGGAATATACGGAGTAAGGAGGTGGACGGATGCCGTATACATTTGACGCGGAGACGAAGGAGATCGTGCTGCCGGTGGGCGATACGCTGGACATGGTCGTAACGGTGAGCGGATATCAATACGATGCGGCGGTTTTTGCGATCTATGAAAAGGCAGGCGGGGAGGACATCCTGCGCGTGCCCGCACAGATCGGCGAGGACGGGCTTGCGCACATTCGGCTGAGCAATGCGCTGACGCGCGATCTGGAGCCGGGGCGCTATAAATGGAACCTGCGGTTGGTTTCCGACCCGGAGACGGACGCGGAGGGCAATATGATCGCCGAGGACGCGAGCGACGACGTGCTGACGGTGTTCGGGCCGGAAAACGGCGGCATTCCGGATTTGCGCCTGGTGCGGAACGGAGGTAGGGTATGAGTGTGATCAAGGTGGAAATTGCCGCGCAGCCGACGCCGGCGGCTGTGGGGATCGACATCGGCGCTGCGGGGTATTACAAGCCTGTGCGGCTTGGCGAAGATACGATCGGCTGGGAGGCGAGCACGCCGCGCCTGCCCGCCGTCGATGCGATCGTGATCCCGAACGTGGAGGCGGCGGGAGACGCCGCTGCGGCGGCAAATACGGCTGCCTCCAATGCACAGGCGGCTGCGGCGGCGGCCGCAGCGTCGAGCGGCGCGGCGGATACATCCGCCGAAGCGGCCGATGCGGCGACACAGCGGGCTTCTTCTGCGGCTTCCTCCGCAGAAGAGGCGAGCGACAGGGCGCTGGCAGCGGCGGAACGCGTTGAAGAGGCGATACAGAGAGCGGAGGAGGCGGCAGCGGCAGCGAATGACGCGGCGGCGAACATCGGCTCCGCCGCCGAAGAGGCAACTGCTGCAGCATCCGCAGCGGACGATGCCGCCAAGGAGGCAAACACTGCGGCAGCCGCAGCGGACGGCGCCGCCGAAGAGGCAAACGCCGCGGCTGCAAACGCTGCGGAGCAAGCCGCTCTGGCGGCAGAGGCTGCGCAGAGCGCGGCGGAGCTGTCGGATGAGCTCGGCGCGGTCTCCGAACGGCTCGACGCGCTGGAGAGCGATCTGGACGGGATCCTCGCGGAGCAGATCTCCGTCAACCGCTTTGTCATGGAGGACTGGACGAGCGGATATTGCAATGCGTCGGGGGCGGTGTTCGATTCGGACACCTATCATTACAGCAGGCCGTTCCCGGTCAGCGAGGGCGACGTGGTGCGCGGATACCACTATTCGGCCTCGTCCGATTCCCTGACGGCGCGCGGCTTCCGTT
This sequence comes from Eubacteriales bacterium, assembly GCA_030528845.1. The sequence continues at coordinate 17,685 of JAUMYC010000018.1, read as the reverse complement.
TTGTTACGGCATACGACGCCGAGGGAAACGTGCTGAAGGAAAAGGGCTCTTCTTCCTCCTCGGCGACGGTGAACGGCTATACCGTGCCCGAGGGGGTCGCCGAGGTCGTGCTGTCGTGGGAGCTGGCTCTGGGAGAGGGGTATGCAAACGAGCTGACGATCAACGTTGTGCCGGAGGAGTACAGCGAGTATAGGGAGCCGTATGCTGTTTTGAGCGAAACGGCGATGCGGCGATATGTGCGGCTGGAAATGACGATCAACACGGCGGAAGGGATCGACGCGTTTTACGAGGGCATGCTCAGGGCATATACCGAAGGGGATATGGACGTGTTCATCCGAGGCGGCACGCTGGCCTATACCAATGAATTTGTCGACGCTCTGCGCGCCGAGGGCAAACGAGGCGTGCCTGTGGGCAACGGCTGCCGATATTTCTTTGCGACGGGCACAGGGCTGTACTGCGAATATACCGGGGAAAACGCAGCGGACGTGGCGGAGTATTTTTCGCCCTTGGACACATGGAGCAGCGGCGGTGATTTCGAGATCCACAATCTGGATCTGACGGCGAAGAACACGGTGTACGCCGTTCACGACGAAGCGAACGGCGCGGAGGGATTTTGCAGGCATGTCTTCCAAAACTGCAATATAGCGCTGGACAATTCCGCGCTGGGGACAGCCGGAAGCGCCATCAGCAAGGCGCTGGGCGGCGGTCTGGGGCTGAGCGAGGAGGTCATCCTGGAGCACTGCGTCTTTGCGGCGGTAAACCCGGCCAAGACGGGCGATGTACAGAATGACGTCTCCTATCACGGGGCCGACAGCAGCGCTTCCTCCGAGGTGAAGATCGTGGTTTCGGGGTGTTATTTTGCCGACGGAAACCTGCGGATGTCGGATGCGCTGGAGGAGGTGCAGGCGCCGTATCCGAGGATGCTCTACAGCGGAAACAGCGCAGCGGCCGCGCCTTCCTATCCGGCGGCGTGGGACGTCAGGGCGTGGAACAACGAGGTGCGCGGCTGATGCTTTCGGCCGCTGCGCCCGCGGGCCCATGGCGGAAGGAGAGGAGCAAGCATTGACGAACGAGGAGAAGCGAATGGAGGCCGTGCGGCTGATGAAAAGCCGCGCGGGACGCAACACCTATACGAATTCGAGCAGGCGCAAGTATTTCTTCGGGCATCCGGGCGAGGGCGACGACGGCTACAGCGACTGCTCCAGCGCAGTGCGCGAGTGCATCCGCAGGGCGTCGGGCATCTATATCGGCAGCAACACGGACGCGCAGATCCGCAATTATAAAAAGGGCGTGCTCGTGGAGAACACGAGCAATATCTTCCCGGACGAGAGCCTGCTCAGGCCCGGTGACTGCCTGTACTTCAAGGGAAATAAAAACCATGTCAAGCAGGTCGGGCATGTGGAGATGTACACGGGGCCGAACGAATGCTGGGGCCACGGCAGCGGCACCGGGCCTACGAGAAAGGACCTGCGCAAGTACTGCGAGAACCGCGCAAGGAACGGCAGGCGCTATTTCTGCGCGATCCGCTGGATCCCGGAGGAGAGAGAGCCGGAGAAGGAGATCACGCCGGAAGGGCATGTGTACATGACGGTGCGCGAAGGCGTATGGCCCGTGCGCAGCCGCCCCGCCAAGAGCGGCGGGCGCACGGGCACGGCGAAGGAGGGCGAGCGCGTGCGCGTGTACGGCGAGAGGGACGGCTGGTACGGCGTCAGGAAGGCCGACGGGTGCAAGGGCTATGTAGAAAAAGCGGCCTTCGTATAGCGCGGACAAAACGGGCGAGGGGGCCGCCCGAAGGAAGGGACGAACAGGAGCGAAAGAAAGAATGATGATCGGACAGGGAAACACAGTCACATTGGACGTGATCGCGCTCGCGGGCCTGATCGGCGCGTTCGCCACGATCGGCGGCGCGCTGGTCTGGCTGTTCAACCTGCGCAGCCGCTTTTTGCGGCTGGAGAAGCACGACCGGGACGACCACGAAATGCTCACGGCGATGCTGGAGGCGCAGTTTGCGACGCTGGACGGCCTCGGGCAGTTGGGAGCGAACGGCAAGGTAACGGAGGCGCGGGAAAAGCTGCGCCTGAAGGTGATCCGACATTAACGGGAAAGGGGGAAGCGAAAAATGAAGACGGAGATCGACTGGAAAGCCAAGCTGACCAGCCGCAAGCTGTGGATGGCGGCGGCGGAGTTCATCGGCATGCTGTTAGTGGCTCTGAACGTGGCGGAGAGCGCGGCTGCGCAGGTGGTCGCGCTGATCATGGCGGGCGGCGCGGTGATCGCCTACATTCTGGCGGAGGGCTGGGTGGATGCGAACGCCGGCGCGCAGCATGTTTTCGAGGCAGACGCAGAAGAGGAGCTCTTTGACGGGGAGGACTGAAAGAAAAAACACCTTCCCTCCCGGCGGCGGATGTGGTATGATGCTGGGGAGATCATACTGCGGAGGTGCGGCGGGAAATGAGCGCGTTTTTGAAGGACTTTACCGAATACATTGAGCAGAAGGGGTATAATGTGTTTGCTGCGGCGCAGATCGAAGGCGAACGGGCCGAGGAGCGGCAGCTGGCGCGCACGAACCGCTGTCAGGATTCCTATTCTGTCTCGAAGGCGTTCGTGGTCACGGCGCTGGGCATGCTCTATGACGAGGGCAGGCTTTCGCCGGAGGACGGGATCATGCAATTCTTTCCGGAATATGCGCCGGCGGACGAGCGCTGGCACGCGGCGACGATCGACATGGCGCTGCGGCACAGCCTTGGCCTGAGCGGAGGCTACCTCGACATCGACTGCGTGGAGATGAAGGAATTCGGGCGGGATCTGCTGGCACATGTCTTTGCGCAGCGGCTGCAATGCGCGCCCGGAGAACAGCGCGTCTACAGCGACGGCGCGTATTATCTGCTCGGCCGGGTCGTGCAGAGGGCTGCCGGGCGGGGCCTGACGGAATATCTGTGGGAAAAGCTGTTTGGGCCGATGGAGTATACGGAGGCGGCGTGGAGCACCTGCCCGCTGGGGCATGCCATGGGCGCGACGGGGCTGTACATCACCGCGCGGGACATGGCAAAGCTCGGCGCGCTCTACCGTGACGAAGGGCTCTGGCAGGGGAAGCGGCTGCTTTCGCAGGAGTGGGTGCGCATCGTGCGGGAGCGCGGCTACGAGATGCGCCCGGCGGGCATCGGCGAGGCCTACGGCAAGGGCGGCATGTACCAGCAGATGCTGCTGGTCGTGCCGGAGAGCGGGCGCGTCGTGGCGTGGCATGCGTTCGAGGAGCGCGATATCAACCGCGATCTGATCCGCTTCTGCGCGGAATATCGCTGAATACACAAAAAAAGGAGCTTTTCCGGCCGGAAAAGCTCCTTTTTTGTATGCGGGTCATTCCTCGTCTTCGACGATCTCGAGGTATTTCTGGAAGACGGCCTCGAGCAGCTCTTCGTCTTCTACGCCGACGTAGGCGTCCTGCTCGTCGCCCTCTTCGATGCGCATGATGACCACTTCGCCCTCCTCGACGTCCTCAAGGTCGTCGACGGGAGAGAGCAGGGCGTACTTCTCGCCCTCGTACACGATGGTCATGATGTGTTCAAACTGCACGATGTTGTCGTTCTCGTCGATCAGCTCGACGATGTTGTCCTGTTCCATGTATCCGTTATCCATATTGCTTATCTCCTTTTCGGATGGATTTTCCTTTGCGATATGCCTTATTCCTTGGCCCTTTCCCAGCCGCCCGCGTCAAGGACGGTGGAAAGGATCTGCACGGCGGCGAGGCGGTCGATGGACTGCTTGCGCTTTTTGCGGCTCACGTCTGCTTCGATGAGCGTGCGGCGGGCGATGGCCGTGGTCAGCCGCTCGTCCTGAAAGCGCACCTGCAGGCCCGCTGCCCGCAGCTTTTGGGCGAAATCGCGCACATACTGCGCCTGAAAGCCCTCGCTGCCGTCCATGTTGCGCGGAAGGCCGCAGAGGACTTGATCGGTCTCATATTGCTTGGCAAGCGCGAGCACCGCCGCGACGTTGTGTTCGTCGCCCTTGTTGGAGATCGTCTCGAGCCCCTGCGCGGTGATGCCGAGCAGATCGGACACGGCTGCGCCGATGCGGCGCTCGCCCACGTCGAGACAGAGGATGCGTTTTACCATGGCGTTCTCTCCTGTCGGTCGTTCGGGAGGGGGTCAGATGATCTTGATGCAGAACTGCGGGCACGCGGCGGCGCAATAGCCGCACAGCGCGCATTGCGCATGCTCGACGCGACACTTACCGTCTTCGATGCGCAGGGCGTTCTGCCTGCAGCGGCGCACGCACGCGCCGCAGCCTTCGCACCAGTCGTCGATGAGCAGCCGGCGCGGCTGCGCACGCAGGCGGGCGGCGGCTTCGGCGGGCAGGGGTCGGCCTTCGAAGAGGGCGACGTTGCAGTCGATCTCGTCGAAGGACTGCATGCCCACGGCGATGCTGGCCAGATAGGGCTGCGCGAGGGCGTAGGCGAGGGCCTCTTCCCGACGGGCGAGCAAACTGCCTCCGCCGAGCGCCTTCATGCCGTAGAGGGCGACGCCGCGCGCGTGCGCCTCGGCACAGGCGGCGGCCATGTCCTCGGCGGTGCCGTCCGGCACGCCCACGCCGGCCATGTTGACCAGCGGCATGATCACGTCGACATGAGGGAACACGGAGGCCGAGCGCACGCAGGAGACAAAATGCGTGCTCACGCCCGTCTGGCCGATATAGCCGCGCTCCTTTTGCCTGGCCAGAAACTCCAGCGCGCGCTCATGCCCGCGCAGGGTGTGGATGGATTCCTGTTCGTGCAGGAGGAACAGGTCGATATACTCGCGCCCGAGCGCGCGCCGGGCCTCGTCAAAGGCTTGCTGCGCGGTCGCCTCGTCGTAGCAGTAGGACTTCGTGCAGACGATATAGTCCGGACAAGCCTTGAGCGCCAGACGAATGGGCTCGTAGTTTTGATAAAACTGCGCGGTATCCAAAAAATTGACGCCGCACTCCCTTGCATGGATCAAAAGGCGTGCGCCGTCTTCCGCGGTCAGGTGTTTTTGTTGAATGGTGAGCGTGCCAAAGCACAAACGGGAAACTTCCGGCCCGTTTGCGCCTAATCTGCACTTATCCAAGGCTTATTGCTCCTTTTCGATCTTTTCGACATAGGAGCGCACCAGCTCTTCGAGGATCTCGTCGCGCTCGAGACGGCGGATCATGGAGCGGGCGCTGTTGAAGCTGGTGATGTAGGTGGGATCGCCCGAGAGGAGATAGCCCACGATCTGCATGATCGGATCGTGGCCCTTGGCTTTGAGAGCCTGATAGACAGAGGTGATGATCTGCTCCGCAGAGCTGTCGAGCTCTGCCGGAACGGTAAACTGCCTCGTTTCGCCCAGCTTGTTGTTCATGATGCACCGCCCTTCCGCAGGGAATTCACATATTGCTATTATACACCCTTTGTCGCGCCGTGACAAGATGTTTTCTGCAAAATACGCAAATTGATGCGCGTTTTTTGCGCTAATTCTCCGGGATCGCGCGTTCTGTGAGCGTGACGCGCCAGACGCAGCGCAAAATGCACACGACCGGCACGGCTAAGAGCATGCCGACCCAGCCGCAGGCGCTGCCGCCGACGAGCACGCTGACCATGACGACGGGCGGCTTGAGGCCGGTCGCGCCGCCGGTGATGCGCGGGGTGAGCAGCATGTTGTCGATCTGCTGCACGAGCAGGATCGCGCCGAGGGTGAGCCCGGCCGGCAGCAGCCCGCCCGTGAGCGAGCAGAGCACGGCGGGCAGCTCGCCGATGAACGGCCCGAAATAGGGGATGCAATTGGCGATGCCGATGAGCAGACCGAGGGCGAGCGCGCCCCGCACGCCGATGAAAAACAAAAGCAGCGTGCTCAGCGCGCCCACGCACAGGCAGACGAGCGCCTGCCCGCGCAGATAGCTGCGCAGCTCGTCCCGCACGGCCCCGGCCATGCGCGCGAGCGTGTGCCGCCAGCGGAAGGGCACGAGCATTTCCATTTGCAAAAGCATCGCGGGCTTGTCCGAAAGGAAATACAGCGCCAAAAAACAGGACAGCACCGCGCCGGAGAGGCCGCCGGCCAGCGAGCCGAAGACCTTGGCCGTGCCGGACCAGACGCCGCTGAGCGATTCGGAGAGGCGCTGCCAATCCGCCCCGGAAAGGCTCAGGCGGGAAAAGCCGTGGCGCGCCAACAGGCTGTTGACGCGGTCGATCAAGCCGTTGAGGCCTTCTATGATGGCCGGAAACGAGGCGATGAGCTCGGAAAACTGGCGCGCGAGCGGCGGAAAGAGCAGACAGAGCGCTGCGGCGCACAGCATCAGCGCGATCAACAGCGCGCACAGGGCGGCTCTGGGCCGCGGCATGCGCCGGGCGAGGGCCGTGGTAAGAGGGTCGAGCAAAAAGGCGACCGTCGCCGCGCCGAGAAACAGGCGCAGCAGCAGGGCGGCTTCCTTGCGAAAGAGGACGACGGCGGCGAGAAGGAGCAGCGCGAGGGCGATCGGGCGCAGGGCGGAAAACGGGCGTTCTTTGGCCTGCATGGGCGGAGTTGGAAAAGGGCATGCCGGGCCGCGCCCGGCATGCCCCGGCCTCAGCGGCCGAAAAGCCCCTCCGCAAGCCCTGCGATGCGCCTGCCGGTATTGGCGGCATAGCGCTGGAGCCTGCGCTGCGTTTTTGCGCCGGACATGCTGTAGAGCGATACCGCCGTCGCGCCGAGCATGATCCCCGTGAGCATTCCCTGCATTTTCTTCATGTTTGTTCTCCCTCCTGCTGCATGACGAAGCTGCCTTGCGCATGCCGGCGGGGCAGCTCCTCTTCGTCGATGATCACTTCGCCCTTCTCCTTTTGTACATGATACCGGCGGACGCGCATCCTGCCTGTGAACAGATCCTGCAATATGCCGCCGGAGAGCTCGAGCGATTCCACGCCGTAGCCCGTCTCTTCCAGCCATGCGCCGGTGATGCAGCCGATGTGCGCGCCGTCCGGGGAGAGCGCGAGCCGGGGCAGAGCGGGCGGCGCGTCGTTTTTCGCGTAGCCCGGCTCCACCAGCACGGCCAGCTCGCCCATCAGGCGCACGCGCTCCGCCGGGATATAGCGGCGGCCGCCCAGCCCGCGATCGACATGCAGGCCGGCCATGCGGCTCAGATCGGGCGTGAGCTGCACGCTGAGCACCCTTGCGATGCGCGCGCCGTTGCACACGACGGGCATCCCGTTGAGGTAATTCGTGTTCTTCATAAGCAAAAAGCGCCTCCCGCGCCGTGCTGTCTTTGCGATCTGCGGCAAAAACAGTGTTTGCGGAAAGCGCTCCGGCCATACCGGGAGGGGGAAAGGTTATTTCTGGCGCTGCCCTTCGAGCCGGCGAAGGAAGCGCTCCGGCCATACGGAGGAGGGGACAGGTTATTTCTGGCGCAGCTTTTCGAGCCAGTGGAGGAAGCGCTCCTCCGGCTCGGCTTCAAAGCGCATGCGCTCGCCCGTGCTCGGGTGAGTAAAGGCGATGCGGTAGGCGTGCAGCAGCTGGCCGCCCTCCACGGGGTAGGGCGGTTTTTTCGGCCCGTAGACGGGGTCGCCCAGCAGCGGATGGCCGATGGAGGCCATGTGTACGCGGATCTGGTGCGTGCGGCCGGTCTTGAGGCGGCACTCCAGAAGGGCGGCCCCGCGCAGCTGCTCGAGCGTCTGATAGTGCGTGAAGGCCTCCTTGCCGCCCTTGACGACGGCAAATTTTTTGCGGTCGGTCGGATGGCGGCCGAGAGGCGCGTCCACGTCGCCCTCGCTCTGCTTCATCTGACCGATCACGATGGCCTTGTAGGCGCGCTCGACGCTGTGCGCGGCGATCTGCTCGGAGAGGGAGAGGTGCGCGCGGTCGTTTTTGGCCACGAGCAGGATGCCGGAGGTGTCGCGATCGATGCGATGGACGATGCCCGGGCGCAGCACGCCGCCGATGCCGCTTAGCCCGTCGAGATGCTGCAGCAGCGCGTTGACGAGCGTGCCGTCCGGGTTGCCCGCGGCGGGATGCACCACCATGCCGCTGGGCTTAAACACGACGGCCACGTCGGCGTCCTGATAGAGGATGCGCAGGGGGATATCCTGCGCGAGAGCCACGGCGGGCTGCGCCTCGGGCAGGGCGATGTCGATGCGCTCGCCGCCGCGCAGAGAGAGCCCGGCCTTGGCGGGGCGCTTTCCGTCCACCAGCACCGCGCCCTCTTCGATGAGGTTGGCCGCGCGGGAGCGGGTCACGTCTGCGGCGCGGGCCACGAAGACGTCCAGCCGCCCGGGCTCCGCAAGGGTTTGGATCGTCATTTGGCCGCCTCCTGTTCCGCGCGCCCGCTCAGCAGCAGCCAGAGGATGACCAGCCCCGCGCCGCAGCAGACGAAGACGTCCGCGGCGTTGAAGATGGCAAAGCGCATGAATTCGAGGTGGATAAAGTCGATCACATAGCCGTAGAACAGCCTGTCCCAGAGGTTGCCCAGCCCGCCCGCCGCGATGAGCGAGAGGCCTGTGAGCAGCGTGCGCGGCATCTGCTTAGCCAGCAGCAGCCAGCAGACGATGAAAACGACCAGCACGGCGCTGAATGCGGCGAGCAGGCCCGTCGCCCCGGAGAGGGCGGAGAAGGCCATGCCGGTGTTTTCTGCATAGAGCCAGCCGAACACGCCCGGCCAGGCCTGCGCTGCGCCGCCGGTCTGCGCGGCGAGCCAGCCTGCCGCCCAGTGCTTGCTCAGCCGGTCTGCGGCCAGCGCGGGCAGCGCGACGGCGAGGAGAAAGAGAAGACGGGTCTTTTTGCTCATAGATAGCCCTTTCCCGGTCAGATCTTGGTCTGGATGATGCGGATCATGTCCGCAAGGAACGCGCTGATATTGGGCATGCTTTCCACGATGAGCCGCTGCAAAAGCGCGATGGCCGCGGCGCCGAGCACGGTGAAGCCGATGGCCAGCCCGAAGCCGCGCGCCGCGCCGGAGAGGAAGTTCGTCCAGAAAATGCGCCGACGGTTTTGCAGATAGACGAGGTATTCCTGCAGGCCGAGCGTTTCCAGCTGTGTAACGAGCGCCTCGAGCCGCGCTTCCAGCGCCTTTGTTTCTTTCATGGATGCATCAACTCTCCTTTTCCTGCGTTATTCTGAACGCGGGGAGGGGAGTTTATCCTTATAAAAACATACCGGGCCAACAGACCCGGTATCAGTTTTCCATAAAAAACCTGCACAGGACAGCCTGAAAAATCGGGCGCGGCGGCATGTACGCCGCGCCCGCAGCTGATTTTTGCGCAGGAAAATCCTATTTTCCGGAGGAAAAATCGCTTCCTTGCAGATTTTGCGCCCGGAAATCCGCAGGATTTCAGCAAAATCCGGAGAGGGTGGCAGTGGCGGGGGAGCTTGCTTCCCCGTCCGCCGGTCTGTCAAAAGGTCTTTTGACAGACCGATACCGGGCCAACAGACCCGGTATGTCGAAAGCGCTGTGGGATTATTCGAACAGGGACAGGTCGCTCTTGAGCACGTTGGCCTGCTCTTCGACGAGGCGGACGAAGCGGGAGCGATAGTCCTCGATGGCCTTGCGGATCTCGGCCGTTTCGTTCTTGGCGGCGTCGGATTCGGCCTTGGCGCTGGCGAGGATGACCTTGGCCTGCTCCTCGGCGCTGGCGATGGTCTGCTTGGCTTCCTTGCTGGCCTTGGAGACGGTCTCGTCGGCGATGCGCTGGGCGGAGATGAGGGTCTCGCGCAGGGTGGCCTCGAGGTTCTTGAAATAGGCCGGCTCGTCGCCGATCATGTCGTTGCGGGGCGTGTTGATCAGCTCGTTGATCTTCTCGTTGGCCTGCTGCAGCTGCGCAGACATCTCCTGATTTTCGCGGATCAGGGCTTCGAGCTGGTCGGCGAGTTCATCGAGGAAGGAATCGACCTCGGCTTCGCTGTAGCCGTGCTTTTCCTGGAGAAATTCCTTTTCGCGGATATCCTTGACAGTGATCATGGCGTTGTACTTCCTTTCTGTGGGTAGATACGCTTGTTCGAACCGCGCCGGACGCACGGAATAGCGGCATTCTTTATTGAGGTATATTGTACATGATTCCCGCCCGGGATGCAAGCGGGAAGGATGCTCAGAAGAGGAGGACGTAGAGCAGCCGGTTGAGCAGATAGTCGATCAGGCGCAGGGCCAGAATGGCAAACCAGACGGTAAGATCCAACCGCAGGCCGTAGCGGATGAGCCATTGGCCCAGCGGGCGGAAGGGCGCGAGCAGCGGCTCGCAGAAGCGGTACATGATGCGGTAGATCTTGGCGTCGGGGCGCACGAACCACGTCATCAGCGCGTAGGCGATCAGGGCGTAGGAGAGGATATTGAGGAACTGATGCACGCCCAGATAGATCCGATAGATGGCTTCAGCCTGCATGAAAACACCGCCTTATCGTCTGTCGGAGTCGTTGGTGTAGGCAACGTCGACGCTGTTGGGGGCGATCAGATAGGTCCTGTCGGAGGCGCGGCGCAGGTTTGCGTTGAGCGCGAAGGCGGCGCCGCCGAGGGTGTCGATCGCCCGCTGGATGATCCTGTCGTCCATGCTCTCGAGGTTGAGCAGCACGCTCTTGTTTTCCAGAAGGTCGGAGATGACCTCGCGGCATTCGTCCAGCGTGCGCAGGGAGTAGACGATCATGCTGTGGCGGGAATCGCCCCGGGAGACGGTCGCGCCCTCGCCCCTGCGGGAGGGAGCCTGTTCGCGCCGCTGCGGGCGCTGAGAGGCGGGCTGAGGCCTGGTCTTCTGCGGCGGCTGATAGTCAAAGTCGAGCTCGTCCACTTCCGGCTGCTCGGTCTTTGCAGCACGTTCGTCATAGGGCGCGCGTTCAAAGGAGGAATAGCCGGAGCGCGGCCTGTCCTCGCCGCCGTCCTGGCGGGCGTCGGACTGATAGACCCCCTGGCTGTAGTGCGCGGCCCGGCCTGTGCTGCCGTAGGAGCCTGCGCCCTGCCTGTCGCGGGAATAGCTCGTGCCGGCGGAGGTGGAGCCGTAGCGGGCGCGGGCGTCCTCCGGCTGTACGCGCCGGGAGGCGCCTGCCGGTTCGGCGGGCTCGTCGTCCACCAGGCCGATGATATTGAGTAGACGGTTAAAGAAACCGGAATTGCGGGCCATTGTAAGTGATTCCTCCTTAGGGGGTTGTGTGTTTTATTCCTGAGGCGCGGGGCGCGGCCTCGCGCCGAAGAGAGCGGTGCCCAGACGCACCATGGTCGCGCCTTCCTGTGCGGCCACGAGGCAGTCTCCCGACATGCCCATGGAGAGCGTGTCGACATGTTCGCCGAAGGATTCCTGCTGCAGGCGCTCATACCAGAGGCGCATGCGGCGGAAAAGGGGGCGCAGCTCTTCCGGGTCCGGCGCGATGGGCATGATGGCCATCAGCCCTTCCAGCCGCAGCCCGGGCAGCGAGGCGACGAGCTCTGCCAGAGGCATCAGAGAGCTCTCGCACACGCCGTGCTTTTGCCTCTCCTGTGCTATATTGACCTGAACGAGCACGCCAAGGTTCCTTCCTGCGGCGGAAAACCGCGCGGACAGGGCTTGGGCGAGCTCCGGCGAATCGACCGACTGCACGCGGTCGACGTGTCCAACGATATATTTTACTTTATTCGTCTGTAAATGTCCAATTATATCCACCCGAAACGCAGGATTTAACCTGTCGGCCTTTTCGCAGAGCTCCTGCACGCGGTTTTCTCCGATGCGCCGGACGCCCAATTCGAGAAGAGGGTTGATCTGCTCCGGGCTCTGCATCTTCGTCGCCGCGCAGATCTCCACGCCCGGGCGGGCTTCGTCGAGCCGCCTGCGCCATTTGGCCAGACGCGCGCTCAGTTCGGCATGTTCCTGTGTCATAGTGCGGCCTCGTCAATAGATCATGACCATCTGGCCTTCATACAATGCGTCGGACTGCATGGGCTGGATGATGGCGATCGAATTGTTCTGGGAGAGGATGTCCACCGGGATGAAGGTGGGGCCGTAGTTGCCCTTGATCCACACGCCCGGCTGGCCGTTTTCGTAGTGCAGCGCCTGTGCGGGCACGGAAAGGCCGGTGGTGTAGATGCCCACGGTGGCCCGGCCGGCGCGCTGATAGAGCAGCGGGCCGATGGGATCGGTGCAGGAGAGGGTGATGATGACGTCGCTGCCGGAGCGCTGCACGCCCACGACCGTGCCGGAGTAGGTCAGGTCTTCAAAGCCTTCAAACTGAAAGGAGAGGCTCTGCCCGTTGACGGGAGACCAGGAGGTGTCGCGCGAGATGAGCGCCACATACCAGATATCGTCCGAGACGACGCGGTAGACCTGCTCGGAGCGCTTGGAGCGCTGGGTCTGGACGGAGGTGTCGCCCTGCAGCACCTTGCGCAGCGTCTCCGCGGAGAGGGAGTTGAGCTTCTCGGCGGTGAGGACGTCCTCGTAGCCGTCGAAATAAAAGGAAACGACGCCGCTGCGCGGGGCGGTGGAGCTGGTCTTCCAATGGGAAATGGAGCCCGTGCGCGCGTTTTCGTCCTGATAGAGCTGCATGAGCTTGGTGTCGTCGAGGCGGCTGTCGGAGAGGTAGTCCTGCCGCTGCTTCATGCTTTCGGCCAGCTCGGCCTCAAGGTTGATCAGGCTGCCGGCGTTTTCGCCCGTGACGAGGCGCTTGAGCTCAAGCGCCTTGAACTGCACGTTCTCGTCGAGCCGGTCGAGGGTGGGGTCGTTCATTTCAAGAAAGAGCTCCTGATGATAGGCGCGGATGTTCTCGCGCGTGGTGGCGAGCTTGGAGAGCTCTTTTTGGATGTAGCTTGTGGTGTAGATGTCGGCTATGGGGTCTCCCGCGCGCACGGATGCGCCCTCGTCCGCCACGAAATCGACCTTTTCCAGCCCTTCATAGGCGACGATCTGCTCGTCGCGGATGATCACGGCATCGACCGTGCGCTCGTCTGTGGAACGAGCCGAGGAGATCATCGCCTCGGTGGAACGGGCGGGCATCTGCTGAAAGACAAAATATGCGATCACTCCGAGCAGTAGAATGAGCAGAAAATAAAACCTGCCCGTCGCGCGTTTTCTTGCCATGAAAGTGCTCCTTTATTGCAGAAGGCCGATGCCGGCCGTCCGAAGGTGTTGGGAGGGGACGTGATGAAACGACGCTCCGCCCTCGGGCGGGCGCGCCGAAGCTTTTTTCGGGGATGGTTCGCCCGCGCAAGGCCGCATGGGCGAAAACAGACTATAGTATCATATATTATATCGCGTTTTGCGGGCAAAGGCAACGGCTTAAGGTTGACAGTTTCGGGATAGAATGTAATAATAACGGGAAAACAGGCGGACATTTATTGAGTTTATGAAAAAACGGGAGAACGGAGGAGATGCCGATGGCGGACAGGGTCGCGTTTTATTTGATGGGACAGCCCATTTATTGGTACGGCATTGCCATTGCCGCGGCGGTGCTGCTGGGCGTGCTCACGGCGGCGCTGCGGGAGAAAAAAGAAGGCCTGCCCAAGGACACGGCCATCGATTTTGCGCTGGTGTGCATGCCGGCGGCGGTCGTGTTCGCGCGGCTGTATTATGTCGTGTTCGAGTGGGAGCAGTATGCCCACGACCCGCTCTCCGCGCTGGACATCCGCTCCGGCGGGCTGGCGATCTACGGCGGGCTCATCGGCGGCGCGCTGGCGGCGATATTGCTCGTGAAATGGAAAAAAACGCCCTACGGCAGGCTGGCGGACTTGGTCGCGCCCTCGCTCGCGCTGGGGCAGGGCATCGGCCGCTGGGGCAATTTCTTTAATCAGGAGGCCTACGGAAGGGCGATCGGGCAGGAGGCGTGGCAGTTCTTTCCGGCCGGAGTGTATATCGAGCAGCAGGGCGCCTGGCATCTGGCCACGTTCTTCTACGAATCGGTCTGGTGCATCGGCATCTGGCTGCTGCTGGAGGTCCTCGTGCGCAGAGGGGCCTTTGACCGGTGCAGAGACGGCGACGTCTTCGCGTGGTACGGCCTGCTTTACTGCGCGGAGAGGGCCGTGGTGGAAGGCCTGCGCACAGACAGCCTCTATTGGGGCGGCGTGCGCGTGTCGCAGGCGGCGAGCCTGCTGGCCATGCTCGTGGTTCTCGTGTGGTTTTTCATGCGCGTGAAGGAGAACAGGAAAAAGGCGGCGTGGCTCTTTGCGGCGGCGCTGCTGTGGCTGGCGATTTCGCTGGCGGAGGCGTTTGGCCTGTTCGGGCCGAACGCGCTGCGCATGCTCGGCTGCAACGCGGTCGTGCTGCTCCTGGCGCTCGCGCTCTATCGGCTTGTCCCGGATGTCACGAAAGAGGAGGGTGATCGGAAATGAGAAATCTGACGATGATGACGGACCTGTATCAGCTGACGATGATGTACGGCTATTGGAAAAACGGCATGCGCTCCAACCGCGCCGTGTTCGATATGTTCTACCGCAAGGCCAGCGACGTGACGCGCTATGCGGTCATGGCGGGCGTGGAGCAGCTGATCGACTATGTGCGCGAGCTGCGCTTTGATGAGGAGGACCTCGCCTACCTGCGCTCGCTGGGCATTTTCGACGAGGGCTTTCTGGAGGAGCTGCGCTCCTTCCGCTTCACCGGCTCGATCTACGCCGTGCCGGAGGGAACGATCGTCTTTCCGGGCGAGCCGCTCATCCGCGTGGACGCGCCCATCTTCGAGGCGCAGCTGATCGAGACCGCGCTTTTGTGCATCATCAACCATCAGACGCTCATCGCCACCAAGGCCAGCCGCGTGGCGCATGAGGCGGGACACGGCGTGCTGGAATTCGGCCTGCGCCGCGCGCAGGGGCCGGATGCGGGCATCTACGGCGCGCGTGCGGCGATGATCGGTGGCTGCGACGCCACGAGCAACGTGCTCTCCGGCCAGATGTTCCACATGCCCATCGCCGGCACGCACGCCCATTCCTGGGTCATGTCCTTCCCGGACGAGCTTTCCGCTTTCCGCGCCTATGCAAAATGCTTCCCGGACAACTGCCTTTTGCTGGTGGACACCTACGATACGCTGCGCAGCGGCGTGCCCAACGCCATACAGGTGTTCAGGGAGCTGCGCGAGCAGGGGCATAAGGGCGCGGGCGTGCGGCTCGACAGCGGAGACCTCGCCTATCTCTCCCGCGAATGCAGGCGCATGCTGGACGAGGCGGGCTTTACCGAGGCGAAGATCTGCGTTTCGGGCGATCTGGACGAATACCTCATCCACGACCTCAAGGGGCAGGGCGCGTGCATCGACACTTGGGGCGTGGGCACGCGGCTGATCACCTCCAACGACTGCCCGGCGCTGGGCGGCGTGTATAAGCTGGCGGCGGAATATATCGACGGCAAGCCCGTGCCGCGCATCAAGATCTCCGAAAACCCGGCGAAGGTGACCAACCCCGGCGTGAAAAAGCTCTGGCGCGTGTATGACGAAAACGGCATGGCCGCGGCGGATCTGATCGCGCTCGAGCACGAGCAGTTCGACCGGAGCAAGCCGCTGGAGCTGTTCGACCCCGTGGATACATGGAAGACGATGACCCTGCAGAAGTACACCATGAAGGAGCTGCAGGTGCCGCTGTTCATCGACGGCGAACAGGTGTACCGCTGCCCGAGCCTCGGGGAGATCAAGCAGCATCATAAGGAAGAGATGGACACCTTCTGGGAGCAGTACAAGCGGCTGGTGAACCCGCATGTCTATAAGGTCGACCTTTCGGACGAGCTCTGGATGCTCAAGCAGACCATGCTCAAGAGGACAGACCGGCGCGCGGCGCTCTGAGCGCAGAGAAAGGACGCAGACAATGGCCATCGTTACGGGAATACGCCGCTATCGGGGCGTGGTCTTCCTCTCGGCAGACGGGACGGACCTTGCGAAGATCCGCGAGGCGGATTTTGCCCGCTTTCCGCTGGAGGAGGGCGACGCCTTCGACGAGGAGGAGTATATCGACCGCATCGCCGCGGCGCAGAGCAAAGACGCGTTCAACGCGGCGCTGAACCTGCTGGAGGCCAGCGAAAAGACAAAGGCGGAGCTTGCGCGCGCGCTGCAGCGCAAGGGCTTTGTGGAGCCTGCGGCGCAGGCGGCGGTGCAGCGGGCGGCGGAGCATCGCTTCGTGGACGACAGGCGATACGCCAAGCGCACGGCGGAGATCTCGGGCCGCAGGGATGTGGGCGTGTACGCGCTCAAGAGAAAGCTCATGGCAAAGGGCGTTTCGGAAGAGGACGCGCAGGAGGCGCTGGGCGCGCTCGACGACGAGCAGCAGAAGGCGGCCTGCAGCCGCCTCTTTGCAAAGATCGCTTATAAATACGAAGACCTGCCCGCGCGGGAGGCGAGGGCCAAGGCCTCGCAGGCGCTCGCGCGGCGCGGCTTTTCGTGGGATGTGATCTCGTCCGTGCTGGGAGAGGCCTTCGACGAATGGTAAAAAACGAAAAATAAAAAAGCGGCATGCGCTCCGGAAGGAGGCATGCCGCTTTTTTAGGCGGGGAGGGGGCTCAGCTTTCTCTGCCCAGAAGCTGCGCAAGAACGGGGCGAATGACGCAGGCCATGCGGTAGAAGCCCAGGTCGGTCGGATGGCAGCCGTCCACGGTGCATTCGCGCCTGTCGGGGCCGGCAAAGAACTCTTCGCCGTTGATCAGGCGCACGTTTTTGTCGCCCGCGGCGAGGGCGTTTTCGTAGGTGCGCCGAACGGCGGCAAAGCGCGCGGCCGCGTCGGCGGGGTCGCGGTCCACGTCCGGGCGGGAGAGGATCAGAATGGGCAGCTCGGGCTGCTTTTCGCGCACGGCTTTGAAAAATCTCTCGTGCGTCATTTCCAGATACTGCGCGGTGGGCGCGTTGTGGTCGTAGTCCATCACGAACACTTCCATTGCAAGGGAGGCGATGTATTCCACCACGGCGTCCTCCGCCTTGCCGGAGCCCGAAAAGCCGAGGTTCACATAGTCCATATCCAGCCAGCGGCTCAGATGCGCCTGATAGCAGGTGCCGGGGCGCGAGGCGCAGCCGCCCTGCGTGATGGACGAGCCGTAGAACACGACGGGCTTTGCGTTGGCGTAGGGCGCGCCTTCGGAAAGAGAGGAACCGGTCTGCAGGCCGATGGCGATGGCGGAAAGGCCGTTGTAGAGCGGCAGGTCGATGGTGATCTGCTGCTCGCCCTCCGGCAGCTTGATGAGCGTTTCATAGATCTGGCCGGTCATATTCTTGGGGCGGATGGTGCCGGCGAAGGTCGTGCCGCAATAGATATCGCAGCCGGCGATGCCGGTCATGGCCATGTGATCCATGCCGCCTTCGTTGAGCGGCTTTGCGCGCACGGCCACAAAGGGCGAGTTCGTCGAAAAGCGGATGCGGCCGCCTGCGGTGCAGCGGTTGAGCCGTGCGACGCTTTCGCTGGTGGCGTCGGCGACTTCTTCCGGCATGCGCCGCCATGTATTTTCGCCGGTTTTGGTCAGCCCGTGGATGGCAAAGGGCGGCTGATCGGGCGTGTACCAGGTGATATCTTCGCGGCCGAGGGCCATCTGTGCGAAATAGGCGGGCGTGAGCGCGGGAATATGCATAAAAGGAGACCTCCGTTCGTGTCGAAAAATGCAAAGTGCCTCTGTATATGATACTCCGCCTTTTGCGCGCGCGCAAGCGCATTGCGGTGCGGATCGGGATCGGGTATAATCAAAAAAAGCAAAGGAGGGGACGAGCGATGCAATTTCTGGAGACGGACAGCCTGCGCAGCGGCGAGATCCGGCTGCGGCTGGACAGGACGGGCGACGGCGATCCGGAGAAAAACTGGCTGCCGGCGTATTATTTCACGATC
>JAUMYC010000170.1 GCA_030528845.1 Eubacteriales bacterium | reverse complement strand
TCAACGCGGGCCAGTGCATCTTCGCGGTCGACTCCACGGCGGGCGCGACCTGGATGGGCACGGACGCTCCCCTTTCCGACATCGCCGAGGATCAGTTCGTCGAGTTTGAGACCGCCGTGATGACCATCCCGCAGTTTGACCCGGAGAACCCCTGCATGATCTCTCAGGGGCCGAGCATGTGCCTCTTTAACAAGGCCGACCCGCAGGAAGTGCTCGCCTCGTGGATGTTTATGCAGTTTCTGCTGACCAACGACGTGCAGATCGGCTATGCGCAGACGGAGGGCTATGTGCCCGTGACGACCAAGGCGCAGAGCAGCGAGGCCTATCAGGAATACCTCTCCCGCAGCGGCGAGGACGACGACCTCTATTACGACGTGAAGATCGCCGCCTCGAAGCTGCTGATGGAAAACACACAGAACACCTTCGTCACCGGCGTGTTCAACGGCTCCGCCTCCCTGCGCGACGCCGCCGGACAGATGATCGAAAACGTGACCAAATCCGTGCGCCGCAAGCAGGAGATCGACCGGGCCTATATGGACAAGCTGCGCGCGGACATGACCTCGCTCTACCGGCTCGACCAGATCGCCCCTGCGGGCGACGAGGCCGAGGAGCTCGGCCCGCTGCCCGTGCCGGCGCGCGCGCTGCTGATCGGGCTGGGCTGCGCATGGGCGCTGATCCTGCTCTATTGCGCCGCCGAGGTCGTGCGCAGGAAAAAAATGCAAAAGCGCGGCCAATGATGCAGTATTATTAACATTTCTATGTATAATGGATGTTGGATACCCAAATAAAAATATCCGAAGGAGTAATGAATCATGAAGAAGATCGCTGCTCTGGTCCTGGCGCTGCTTATGGCTGTTGGCTGCATCGCCTATGCCGAAACCGCTCAGACCGAAACCAAGGGCGAAGGCGCGATGACCTACGCCGAATACGCCGCCGCCGAGCTCGACACCGAAGTGACCATCGAAGCCTATGTGCAGGCCAAGCAGTCCTGGTGGAACAACCAGCTGACCCTGTACACCCAGGATATGGACGGCGCTTATTTCATCTACAATATGCCCTGCACCGAAGCTGAAGACGAGCTGCTCGTGCCCGGCACCAAGATCCGCGTGACCGGCTACAAGGCCGAATGGTCCGGCGAAGTCGAGATCATCGACGTGATCTCCCATGAGATCCTTGAAGGCGAATACATCGCCGAGCCGCTCGACGTGACCGCTCTGCTGGGCACCGAAGAGCTCATCAACCACCAGAACATGCTCGTCTCCTTCAAGGGCATGACCGTGGAACCGAGCACGGACGTCAACGGCAAGGAAGTGGCCTTCCTCTACGCTTGGGACGGCTCCGGCAGCCGCGAGTCCAACAGCGACCTGTACTTCAACGTCTCTCTGGACGGCCAGGTCTACAACTTCTGCGTTGAGTCCTATCTGACCGGCAACGACACCGAGGTCTACAAGGCTGTCGAAGCCCTGCAGATCGGCGACGTCATCGACATGGAAGGCTTCCTGTACTGGTACAACGGCGTGAACCCGCACATCACCTCTGTGGTGCCGGCCGTCGCCGAATAATCGCTTCCTTCGCAGCAAAAGCCGCCTCCCCTTTTTCGGGGAAGCGGCTTTTTTGTGCAAAAACGGGAAACTGTCCATTGCCCGAGGCATGGCAGCAGGCCTATACTGGAAGCCGACAGCCAGAAAAAAGAGGTGCAACACGAAAAAATGAACGGGATCTATAAAGAGACGCTCACTCTGCGCCCGGCCAATTGCGATATGGGGCAGGCATGGAAGAGCAGCGCGCTGCTTGAAGCGCTGCAGGACACGGCCGGCGAACACAGCAGGCTGCTGGGGCTGGACAGAGAGACGCTGCTGCGGGAAACGGGCCTGATCTGGGTGGTGAGCAGGCTGCATGTGGAGACGACGCGCACGCCGCTCTCCGGCGAACGCATCGAGATCGAAACCTACCCCACCACGCCGCGCCACGCCTTTTATCCGCGCTATCATATCCTGCGCGGCGAGGACGGCGAGCAGTTCGGCGCGGCCTGCAGCCTGTGGATGACGATCGACTGCGAAAGCAGGCGCGCGGCCAAGCACGAATACGTGCAGGAAAGGATGCCCGCGAACGCCGGGCTCTCCCCCGTCTGCGCGCTGCCGGCCACGGTGCGCCCGCTCGGCGGCGAGGCCTGCCGCAGCGCCGTCACGCCGCAATATACCGACCTGGACGTCAACATGCATGTCAACAACACCAAATACCTCGACTGGTGCTGCAACGCGCTGGGACTGGAGACGATGCGCGAACACACGCTCGCCTCCTTCGACATCAATTATGACAGCGAGGTGCGCCCGGGCATGCAGATCGCAGCCTCGCTCACCCGCGAGGGAGAGCGCTTTTCCTTCTTCGGCGAGAGCGAGCAGCGCAGGCATTTCGCCATCGGCGGCAGCCTCCGCCCGCGCCCGTAGAGCCTCTTTCCTTTGCCATCAGGGTGTCTCTACATATAAAAATTCTGCGCAGATCGCCGCGGCGTATTGACTTCAAGGGGGAAATCTGCCATAATACTATAGAATGAACTGTGGTCGGCGGCCCTTTTCCGCGCCCGCAGGCATATGAAATTTTCTTCGGAGGGAAATACCATGAAGCATATCAAGACTCTCGAGACCCGCAACCTGTGCGCCAGCGCCAAGAACGGCGGCTGCGGCGAGTGCCAGACCTCCTGCCAGAGCGCCTGCAAGACCAGCTGCGGCATCGCCAACCAGCAGTGCGAAAAGAAGTAAACCAAGCAAAGCAATGCAAACGCCGCCGTTTTCGGCGGCGTTTTTCTGCTTGAGAACAGCCCGGTCTATCCCGGCTTAAAGGAGAACACCTGAAATGATCCATCAATATCAGCTTGGCGGCTACAATATCGTTCTGGATATCTGCTCCGGCTCCGTGCATGTGGTCGACGAGGTCGCCTACGATCTGATCGGCCTGTTCGAGCAGGGCGACAGACAGGCCGTGCTCGAGGCCATGGCGCAGAAATACGCCGGGCGCGAGGACGTCACCCGCGAGGAGCTCGAGGAATGCTACGAGCAGGTCTGCGCGCTCAAGGAGGAGGGACGCCTCTTCGCGCCGGACACCTACGAACCCGTCGCCGGGCAGCTCAAGGAAAAATCCGCCGGAGTGGTCAAGGCGCTGTGTCTGCATATCGCGCACACCTGCAACCTGAACTGCTCCTATTGCTTCGCAAGCCAGGGCAAATATCACGGCGAACGCGCTGTGATGAGCTTTGAAGTGGGCAAGCAGGCGCTGGATTTCCTCATTGCCAATTCCGGCACGCGGCGCAACCTCGAGGTCGACTTCTTCGGCGGCGAGCCGCTGATGAACTTCGATGTGGTCAAGCAGCTGGTGGCCTACGCGCGCTCCATCGAAAAGCAGCACAACAAAAACTTCCGCTTCACGCTGACCACCAACGGCATGCTCATCGACGACGACGTGATCGAATTCGCCAACAAGGAGTGCTACAACGTGGTGCTCAGCTTGGACGGGCGCAAGGAGATCCACGACCGCTACCGCGTGGACTACGCAGGCAACGGCAGCTGGGAGAAAATCGTGCCCAAGTTTCAGAAGCTGGTGGAGAGCCGCGGCGGCAAGGGCTACTATATGCGCGGCACCTTCACCCATGCCAACCCGGATTTCCTCAAGGACATTCAGGTGATGCTGGATCTTGGCTTCAGCGAGCTGAGCATGGAGCCCGTCGTGTGCGCGCCGGGAGACCCGAGCGAGCTGACGCAGGAAGACCTGCCCGTCGTGCTGGACCAGTACGAAAAGCTGGCCGAACTCATGCTGCAGCGCGACAAGGAAGGCCGCCCCTTCACCTTCTACCACTATATGATCGACCTGACCGGCGGCCCCTGCATCTACAAGCGCATCTCCGGCTGCGGCTCCGGCACGGAATATATGGCCGTGACCCCGTGGGGCGACCTCTACCCCTGCCATCAGTTCGTGGGCGAGGAAAAATTCAAGCTGGGCGACATCTGGAACGGCGTGAGCAACACCGCCGTGCGCGATGAATTCGCTTCCTGCAACGTCTATTCCCATCCGGAATGCCGCGATTGCTGGGCAAGGCTCTATTGCTCCGGCGGCTGCGCGGCCAATGCCTATCATGCCACCGGCTCCATCACCGGCGTATACAAATACGGCTGCGAGCTGTTCAAAAAGAGGATGGAATGCGCCATTGCCGTGCAGGTCGCGCGCGCGTTTGGCAGCGACGAAGAATGATGAACACGCCTGTCTGCGATTTTGTGCGCGCCTATGCCGAAAAGAAGGCGCTGCGGCTGCACATGCCCGGCCACAAGGGCCTCGGCCCGCTGGGCATAGAGGCGCTCGACATCACCGAGATCGAAGGGGCGGACAGCCTCTTTGAGGCCGACGGCATCCTGCGCGAAAGCGAAGAGAACGCGAGCGCGCTCTTTGGCTGCCCTACGTTTTATTCCACCGAAGGCTCTTCGCTGTGCATCCGCGCGATGCTCTATCTGAGCCGGCTGCACGCGCTCTCCTCCGGGCGCAGGCCGCTCGTGCTCGCAGGGCGCAACGCGCACAAGACCTTTCTGAGCGCGCTGGCGCTGCTGGATATCGACGTGGAATGGCTGTATCCGGCGCAGGAGAGCTCCTATCTCGCCTGCCCTCTGGATGCGCAGGCGCTTGAGCAGGCCTTCGCAGGGGCCTCTGCGCCGCCCGGCGCGGTCTATATCACCAGCCCGGATTATCTCGGGCATGTGGCGGACATCGCCGCCCTTGCCGAGGTGTGTCATCGCCACGGCGCGCTGCTGCTGGTGGACAATGCGCACGGCGCGTATCTGCGCTTTTTGCCCGAGAGCATGCACCCGATGGAGCTGGGGGCGGATCTGTGCTGCGATTCCGCGCACAAAACGCTGCCCGTGCTCACGGGCGGCGCGTATCTGCACATCGCGCGGCATTTGCCCGCGCTCGCCGCTTCGGCTAAAGATGCGCTCGCTCTCTTTGGCTCCACAAGCCCGTCCTATCTCCTTTTGCAGTCGCTCGACGCGGCGAACCCCTATCTGGAAGGATATCCGGCGCGGCTGCGTGATTTCTGCGGGCATGCGGCGCGGTTTAAGGATGCGCTGCGCGCGCACGGCTATCAGCTCATCGAGGAGGAGCCGCTCAAGGCGACGATCCTCGCGCGCGCATTCGGCTACAGCGGGCGCG
>JAUMYC010000017.1 GCA_030528845.1 Eubacteriales bacterium | reverse complement strand
ATAATACCACACCCGGGGAAACTCACAAGAATTTTAAAATTCCCTGACAGAACCAATTTGTTTTTTTGCCACCAAACCCGGCTTTTACTGAAGGTCGCCTTCGGAAAACGCCGCTCGTATGCATTTCGGGCCGCTTATGCGAGCACCTTTTCGAGCATGATGACCAGCCGGGCGAGGTGTCCGCGCTCGGCGCGGAGGATCTCCTCAAAGACGGCGCGCGCGCTTTCGTTGAGCGCGTGGGCGGTCATCTCGGAATAAAAGAGGATGGAATCCTTCTCGGAGCGGATGGCATAGCGTAGCACCGCCTCGGAGCTGTGCAGCCCGCCCTCGGGGATGAGCTCCATCAGCCCGCCGGGGAAGACGATATCGGCGGCGACAGCCGTCAGATATGCGCCGGTCTCCTCGTCGTAGGGGCCGCATTCTCCGCCGCAGATGCGCTCGGCCAGGCGCTGAAAATCCGCCATATGGCAGCGTTCCTCTTCGGCCAGCTTTGCCAGGAGCGCGACGGCCTGTTCGCTTTTGCTCACGCGGGCGGCCTTGCGGTAAAATTCTTCGCCGCGGCGTTCCATTTCAATGGCGATCGAGACCGCCTGTTTGTCGTCAAAGAGCATATCGCACGCCTCCTTTGTTTTCGGAATGAAGACAGCCGCCGACGGAGCGAGGGCGGCTGTTTGGGAAAAAGCGCGTTACTTCTGCTGGGCGAAGAACTCGTTGAGCTTTTCGACCAGAGCGTCGGCGTCTACGCCATGGGCGGCGGCGGCCATTTCGATGGACTCGCCGGTGGCATGGGGGCAGCCGAGGCAATGCATGCCGAAGGCCATGAAGATGGGGGCGGTTTCGCGGCTGAGCCTGAGCACTTCGCCGATGGACATCTGCTTGTTTACCATAATTGTTCTCCTCCTGATGATGTTGGTGTATCTTGTATTCTCTGCCGTTTTTTTCAGCAGATCTTGAGCAGCATGGTGCGCTGTTCATCCATTTCTACGATGAGGAGCTTCTCTTTTTCCAGCTGCTTCATGATATCGCTGAAGCGCTTGAAGCCGATCTGCTTTTCCTCAAAATCCGGGTAATCGGCCTGAATGGCGGCCTTGAGGATGGAGGGGTTGATGCGCTCGAACCCGTCGTCCTTAAAGCGCTGCAGGCACTGGGTAAAGGCGGGCAGCCAGTTGGTCTTTGTCAGCTGCTGCGCGCCCGATTCGTCCTCCGGCGCGCTCAGCCCGGCCATGAGCGAGCTGTCCTCCGTCCACACCTTGACAAAGCTGCTCTTTTTGGCCACGAGGGTCATGAGCTTGCCGAAGGTGGAGCAGCCGTAGGAGCGCTCGTTGAAATCCGGCTGCAGGCGGGTGAGCGTGTCCTTGATCTCGCTGGCATACATGCGGTCCTCGTCTCTGTCGCGCAGGATCGTCTCCACGCGCCCGACGAGCTCGTCGATATCTCCGCCCTCGGCATGAGCAGCGCCCCGGCCGGCGGCGGGCTTTTTCTTGCGCGCGACGGATTCGAGGAAGATGAACTCGTTGCAGGCGGTGATGAAAATGTTGGAAGCGACCTCGGAGCGGGAGATGCCCAGCACGAACTTGCCCATGCTCTTGAGCTTGCCCACCAGAGGCATATAGTCGCTGTCGCCCGAGACGATGCAGAAGGAATCGATCAGCGGGTTGGTGTAGGCCACCTCCAGCGCGTCGATGACCAGCTGGATATCCAGCGAGTTCTTTTGGTTTTTGCCCCAGCGCAGCGAGGGCACGACGGAAAATGTGTTGGAGAGCAGCACTCTCTTGAGTTCGCTGTAGCGGTCGGTATATCCGTATACCTTGCCCAGCAGGATGTCGCCGCGGATCTTGACCTTTTCTATGATCGAGAGGAGCATATCCTCCTTGCCGCCGGCGTTTTCCAAATCAACAAATACGGCATAATGGGACGTACCCAAGGTTCTTTTATCTCCTGTTTCCGCACGGTCTTTGCGCCGTGCTTCCCTTCTATTCTATCCTGCCCGGGTTATTATGTCAAATACTACTGGGTTAATGTTATTTTTTCAGGGGGCCGTTTTCCCGCCGCGGGGCATACCACGAGGGCAGCGTCGTGCGGAAATCGTCATACCACGAGCGCACGGCCTGAAAATTCTGCAGGGCGATCTCCAGTTCGCCCTCGCCGAACTGCACCGCCCACGGCAGCGCGGAGATCTGATCGCAGGTGACATAGAGCGCCAGCAGCTCCCAAAAGAGCGCGGGCGGCGCCTCCGGCGCGAAATAGCCGTCGATCTGCCCGGCGGCGAAGGCGTGCGAGGCGCGCACGTCCCAGACGATGCGGTTGAACTCCTCCCACGGGTCGCCCCAGTCGAGCCGGTTGAAGTCGATCACGCCCACATGCCCGTCGGGCGTGAGCACCATATTGCCGCAGTGATAGTCGCCGTGCTGCAGAGACTGCGCCCTGCCGGCGAGCAGAGGGCGGCGCTCGTCGATGAAGGCGAAGGCGCGCTCGCAGCCCTCGGCCTGAAAGCCGACCTCATGCCAGCGGCGGCGCTTGCGGTCCATCTTCGCGCCGAAATGCGCGGCCCAATCCGTCCTGTCCTGCGGCGCGGGGATGCCGTGGATCCTGCGCAGGATCGCTCCGGCCTCCCGCCCGAGGCGATATTGCTCCTCTTCGGGCAGCTCGGGCAGCGCCCCTTCCAGATCCTCGCCGTCGATATAGGTCAGCAGCGCCCAGCTCAGCGCGCCCTGCTGCGCCCTGCCGCAGTCGACCGCGCGCGAGGCGGGCAGCGCCAGCGCGTTCAGCGGCTGCATGGCCGTGTGGATGGCCAGCATCTTTTCGTATTTTTCTCCGTCGCTCACGCGCAGGAGCAGGTCCTCGCCCCCCTCGCGCCGGATGTGCATCTTGCGCTCGCCCGACCAGCCGTAGCTGATCTCGCGCACGCTCGTCCAACTCTCGCTCCCGGGGATCTCCTTCATCCACGCTTCCATAGCCGCCGTCCCTCCTTCGGATGCAGAAAAAATGCAAACATTTTATGGGTTGATGGAAAACTTTGCCCGAAAAACTTGATTCCGGGCCGTGCAAACAAGTATACTGTATATAGAATTTATCCACCTGTCAAGGGCGGGAAAGAGACAGGGCAAGAGGTGCAGAGATGAAAG
Organism: Eubacteriales bacterium; assembly: GCA_030528845.1. Next base: position 16,904 of record JAUMYC010000017.1, on the reverse strand, counting down.
AGCATATCGATACCATACCGCTTTGGGAGGCGTTTCGGGAAGACTGCGAATGTCCGCTGTGTCGGCTGCATTCGCTCAACGAGGCGAACTACCGCGAATATTTCATGGGCGCGTCCGTCATGGAGCCGGACGTGCGCGTGGAGACGAACAAAAAGGGCTTCTGCGCGCGGCACTACGGCCAGATGTTCCGCATGAGCAACCGCCTCGGCCTCGCGCTGAGCACGCACACCTACCTGCGCGACGTCATCGCGCGCATCGACGCCGACGCCAAATCGCGCGACGGCGCGCCCAAGAAGACGGGCCTCTTCGCCCGCAAGCAGGCCGCGCCCGCAGCCGACGAGCTCTCCTCCGTGGGCGAGACGTGCATCCTGTGCGAGCGGCTCAAGACCACCATGCAGCGCTACATCGAGACGTTCTTCGTCACATGGAAAAAAGAAGCCGAGTTCAAAAAGGCATTCTCCGGCTGCAAGGGCTTTTGCGTGCAGCATTACGCCGCCCTGATGCAGGCCGCGCCCGCCAACCTCTCCGGGGCGGATCTTGCCGCCTTCACGAAGGATCTGATCGACGTGGAAAAGAAGGCGCTGGACAGGATCGAAAAGGAGCTGGAGTGGTTCACGCTCAAGTTTGACTATCGCAACGCCGACAAGCCCTGGGGCACCAGCGAGGACGCGGTCGAGCGCACGCTGAACAAGCTGCGCATGCTCTCCATCCCCTTCCCGGATCATGAGCCCGAGGCGCGCCCCAAGTAACCCCGCGAAAAAAATGCGCCGTCTCTTCGGGCGGCGCTTCTTTCTTCCCCAAAAAGCAAGCGGAAAGGCGGAAAAGAGAATGAAAAAGAGATGGATCGCGCTTTGCGTGGCCTTGGCGCTGCTGCTGTGCGGCGCAGCCCTTGCGCAGGCGGAGGAACAGGCCGCGACGGAATATATCGAGGTGCGCGTCGTGCTGGGCACGCCCGCCATCGACGCGAAGGTGAACGTGCGCAAGCTGCCCGACGCGGACAGCGCCAAGGTCGGCGCGCTGCAGCCGGGAGAGCTCTGCACGGTGCACGGGCGCTCCGGCGGCTGGTATGAAGTCGAACTGGACGGCGTCGTGGGCTATGTGCGCGAGGACCTGCTCAAGGTGAAGGAGACGACGCAGCAGGTCGAAAAGATCGTGGAGGAGCCGCTGCAGGCCTCCTGCGAGGGCTTTGCCGTGCCGTTTATGGAGGAACCCGGCTCCCGCATCAAGCTGGCGGGCACGGTGTACAGCAACATCCCCATGGCGCAGGTGCGCGTGGTCGTGCGCGATCTGCGCCGGCTCTCCGAGGAGGCAGTCGCTTCGCAGAAATTCTCCCGGGAGGAGGATGTGCGCGAATTCGACCTCTCCGCGCTCAGCGGCGCTTCCGCGCTGAGCAGGCTCTCCTCCGGCGAAAAGGAGGTGCTCGTGCAGGTCGTTTCGGCCAACGAGCAGGCCGACGTCGCGAGCGCGCCGATGTATATCTCCGGTAAATGCGCCGACCCGGTCTCCATCACCGGGCAGTGCAAGATCGCCGTCTCCCGCGGCAGCGCTTCCGCGTTTTTGGACGATTCCTATTCCACCAGCTGGTCGCCCCGCTCGGCGGAGGACACGATCAAGCTGCGCATCCCCGGCGAGTATACCGCGGGCGGGCTCGCTCTGGAATGGGACAAGGCGCCAAGCAAGCTCGAGATCACGCTCTACGACGCGACGGGCGCGGTCATCCGCACCATTCAGGAGACCAACCCCTCGCGCAAGTGGAACCTCTTTTATGAACTGGAGCCGGAGGTCTCCGGGCTGACGATCCGCAGCGGCGACAAGGACAACGGGCTGAACAAGCTGCGCGTCTATGCGCAGGGCCAGATTCCGCAGGTGGTGCAGCAATGGCAGGACACGCCCGAGAAAGTCGACATGATGATGATCCTGCCGCATATGAACGACGAAACGCTCTATTTCTCCGGCGTGCTCTCGCAGCTGAGCGCGCAGGGCAAGAGCGTGCTGGTGGTCTATATGGCCGGCGACGACCGCGACAAGCACGCCGAGGCGCTCGACTGCCTCTGGACGCACGGCGTGCGCATCCACCCCGTGTTCGTCGGCTTTGCGGACTATAAGACAGACACCTACGGCCAGGCGGAGCGGCTCTGGGGCGAGGAGAACACCTATCGCGCCATGATCGGGCTGATCCGCCAGTACAAGCCGGACGTGGTGCTCACGCAGGATTGGGACGGCGAATACGGCCACAACCAGCATATCATGACTGCGCGCTATTGCGTGCGCAGCGTGGAGCTGGCGGGCGATCCGGAGGTGTTCCCGGAGATCGCGCAGGCCTACGGGACATGGGACGTGCCCAAGCTCTATCTGCACCTCTGGGACGAGGAGAACAGGCTGGAACTGGGCTTTGAGCAGCCCATGGAGGAGCTCAACGGCCTGAGCCCCATGCAGGTCGCCTTCATCGCCATGGACAAGCACTATTCGCAGCTGCACAACCCGACCTATTCCCTGCTGGTGGACGGAAGGGATTACGACTGCACCTGCTTCGGGCTCTATCGCTCGCTGGTCGGCCCGGACGAGGCGAAAAACAGCTTTTTCGAGCATATTGAGGAATAACGCAAAAGCCCCGCGTAAAACAGCCCGCCCGCAGGAAGAGCGATCTTCCTGCGGGCGGGCCGTTTTATGTGTCGGGTCTTAAAATCAGCGGAAATATTCCTCTGCGACGGCGGCGACGTTTTCCGCGCTGAAGCCGTAATGCGGGAAGAGGAACTTGTAGGGGGCGGAAGCGCCGAAGCCGTTCATGCCGACGATCTTGCCGTCCAGACCGGCGTAGCGATAGAAGCATTCGGGCGAGCCGGCTTCCACGCACACGCGGCGGCGCACGGCGCCGGGCAGCACGGATTCCTTATATTCCGCGCTCTGCTCCTCGAAGATCTCCATGGAGGGCATGGAAACGACGCGCGCGTCGATCCCCTTCGCGGCGAGCAGCTCCTTCGCGCCCATGCAGCATTCCACCTCGGAGCCCGTGCCGATGAGGATCACGTCCGGGGTCTGCTTGGCGGAATCGGCCAGGATATAAGCGCCCTTGAGCGCGGCGCGGCCGGAATTTTCGTAGAGAGGCAGATCCTGTCTGGTGAGCACCAGCGCGACAGGGCGCTTGCCGGAAACGGCGGTGTGCCAAGCGGCGGCGGTCTCCCTGCCGTCGGCCGGGCGGAACACGACCAGCCCCGGGATGGAGCGCAGGCCGGTCAGCTGCTCGATGGGCTGGTGGGTCGGGCCGTCCTCGCCCACGCCGATGGAATCGTGCGTGAGGATGTAGGGGACGTTCAGGCCCATCAGCGCGCTCATGCGCATGGCGTTTTTCATATAATCCGAGAAGACGAAGAAGGTGGCGCAATAGGGGCGCAGGCCGCCGTGCAGGCAAACGCCGTTGCAGACGGCCGCCATGGCCATCTCGCGCACGCCGAAGTGGATGTTCGCGCCCTCGGGGGTCTCGGCGGAGAATTCACCCTTGCCCTTGAGGGTGGATTTATTGGAGGGGCCGAGGTCCGCGCTGCCGCCGAAGAGGTTGGGCAGCTTCGCGGCGATGCGGTTGAGGCATTCGCCGGAGGAGGCGCGGGTCGCTCCCTTGCCGGAGAAGGTCCAGAATTCGTCCTCGTCGAGGAAGTCGTAGGAGGGGTGCGGGTCGTGCCAGGCGTCCCACTGCGCGGCGAGCTCCGGATAGGCCGCGCGCCAACGGGCGAACAGCTCTTCCCATTCGGCCTGCGCCTGCGCGCCTGCCTGCGCGGCGGCGCGGGGGCCTTCATAGGCCTCCTGCGGGATCTCAAAGGGAGCCCAGCTCCAGCCGAGGGTATCCTTGAGCGCCTGCAGGTTTTCCTCGCCCAGCGGTTCGCCGTGAGAGGAGGCCATGCCTTCCTTGGGCGAGCCGAAGCCGATGTGGGTGTGGCAGACGATGAGGCTGGGCTTGTCGGAGAGCTTGGCGAGGCGGATGCCCGCGTCCACGTTTTCCCAGACATTGGCCTCGGCCACGTCGATCACGTTCCAGCCATAGGCGCGGAAGCGCGCGCCCACGTCTTCGCGGAAGGCGATGTCGGTGTCGCCTTCGATGGAGATCTCGTTGTCGTCGTAGAGGGCGATGAGCTTATTTAGGCCCAGAGTGCCGGCCAGAGAGGCGGCTTCGTGCGATACGCCCTCCATCATGCAGCCGTCGCCCATGATGCAGTAGGTGTAATGGTCCACCACGGGGAAGCCCTCGCGGTTGAAGATGGCCGCGAGATGCTTTTCCGCCATGGCCATGCCCACGGCGTTGGCAAAGCCCTGGCCGAGGGGGCCGGTGGACGTCTCCACGCCGTTGGTCAGCCCGTGCTCCGGGTGGCCCGGGGTGAGCGAGCCGAACTGGCGGAACTGCTTGATATCGTCGATCGTCAGGCCGTAGCCGAACAGATGCAGCAGGCTGTAGAGCAGCATGGAGCCGTGGCCGGAGGAGAGCACGAAGCGGTCTCTGTCGGCCCAGTGCGCGTCGGCGGGGTTATGCTGCATGTTCTTGGCCCAGAGCGCATACGCGACGGGCGCGGCGCCCATGGGCATGCCGGGATGGCCGGACTTGGCCTTCTGCACGGCTTCGGCGGAGAGCACGCGGATGGCGTTTACGCTCAGGGTATCCTGATAGGACATAGGTTCACATCCTCACAACGGTATTTCTTAAAGGCCGGCTCAGAAGCCGGCGGGATCCTCTTCCGGGGCGATGCTGTCAAAATAAGCAAACAGCGGCGCAAGTTCAGTATACCCTCTTACGATCTCCTGCGCAAGCGCGGGAGACTTAATCAACGTAAAATCCTTGATATCCCGGTCAAAATAAAAGCTCCGCGCGAGATACCAGGGGCGCAGCGGCTCGGGCAGCTCCGCGGGCGCGGCTTTGCGCTTGAAGTGATCCACATGCGCCGTAAAGCCCGGCGCGGAGGAGAGCACCTCGCAAAAGCCCTGCGGGTCGAGCGTGAGGCGGCGGCGCAGGCCGTTCATCAGCGGCCTGTTCTCCTGATAAAACCCCATGCCGAAGGACGCCCCGGAGCAGGAGAGGTCAAAAAACGCGCCGAGGGTGGTCTTGCGGTCTTCCCGGGGGCGGCGGAAGGCCAGCCAGATGTAGTCGCGGTAGGGGGTCTTGTCGTTGGTGAAGCGCAGATCGCGGTTGATGCGGGAGACGACCCGCTCCGGGCGGGTCTCCAGCTCCGGGCTGAGCGCGCGCACGCTCTCGCCCAGCGCGGCTGCGAGCTCCAGCGCGGGCCTGCGCACCGCGCGCATATACCATTCGTGGTTTTCATGGAAGAACTCGCGGTTGTTGTTAAAGCTCAGCGCCATGAAAAATTCAAACGTCTCGTCTGTAAATCCCTGAAACATAGCTCCTCCCCGATTATGGGTCCTTTTCTTCGTTCTGCGGGGCGACGGGCTTGTGCGGGCGGGTCTGCACCCATTCTTCCTCGCTCATTTTTGCGTTTTTGCGCAGGATCTGCATGCGCCGGGCGCGCTTTTCCCGGGCGATGCGCCTGCGCCTGCGGCGCAGCGCGCCGCGCAGCAGCAGCAGGCCCGCCAGCAGCGCCAGCACCCAGAAGCCCGCGTACATGAACACGGCATAGGCCGAATTGCCCAGCTGCACGGGGCTGCCCTGCAAAAATACCTCTTCTTCCCCGGCCGCGCCCGGCTCGAGCAGGATCGGCTCGGCCAGAACGGTGGTGCGGCTGTCCTCCTGCGCGGCAAACTGCGCCAGAAAGAGCAGCTCCTGCGGCCGGTCGATCTCACATTGCAGCAGCAGCTGCGTCTCTCCCGGCGCGAGCGAGGCGAGCGTGCGCAGCGTGCCGAGGCTCTGCTCGGCGATGGTCACGTTGGTCAGGGGCGTTTTGCCGCCGTTGACGAGCGTGACGAGCGCGCAGGCTCCGCCCGCGGAGGCGTCCTGCGGCGCGGGCGCGGCGGAGATCTCCAGCTGCCTGCGGCTGTCGTCCTGTAAAAGCGAGATCACGACTTCGTTGCTCGTCGCCGTGGTCGTTTCGTCGGACTGGGTGTGCGCGAGTGCCGTGACGCAGAAGGAGCCCGGCGCGGTCACGAGCACGCCGTAGGAACGCTGCAAAGATGCGCCGGGGGCGATGGTCTCCTTGATCACGCCCAGCTCGCCGTGCTGCGCGTCGGAGAGGCGCACGTCGTAGAGCTCGGTGTTGCCCTCGTTGGTCAGCTCGACCGTCAGCGTGACCGTCTCGCCGGGCAGGGCCTCGGCGCGGTCGATGGAGAGCGACGCGCGCAGGCGGTTGAGAGCCGGGGTGAGCACGACCGGCTCGAGCGTGCGCTCGTAGCGCATGCCGTCGTAATACCAGATCGCCTGCGGCGTGCTTTGACATTCCTGCGTGACGGCGATCTGCACCTGCACGGTCTCGTACGCCCCGGGCGCGAGCAGTGCGATGGAGAGCAGCCGCCCGCAGATCGGGTCGGTCAGCCCGACGTCCTGCAGGGGTACGTTGCCCGTGTTTTCCACCCTGTAGAGCAGCGAGGCGCTGTCCGAATGGCCGACGAACTCGTTGGAGACCGAGCGCTGGATTTCCAGCGCAGGCTTCGGTGCCTCCTCCCGGGCATATGCAGCGCCGCACAGGGCAAGGCAAAGAAGCAGGATACAGGCGCAAAGGCGCTTCATCGGCCGTTTCCTCCGTTTCACATCCAATGGAAAAAGATCTCGGCGCGCCCGCCGGGGGCGCTGTGTAGGATACCCGGAAAAGGGCGGCCCGAAGCGCTCAGTCCGCGTTGCGGATCGCCGCGAGGGAGCTCAGGCGCATGGCCCTCTGCGCGGGAGAAACGCCCGAGAGCACCGCGACGCCCACCACGCCCAGCCCCGTGCCTGCGGCCAGCGCAGGCGGGATGAGCGAGACGACGGAGCCTTCCTCGGCAAAGAGCACGCTGCCCGCCATGACGGCGGAGATGGCCTGCTGCAGCCATGCCACGTTGTTGAGCGCCCAGGACAGGCCGTAGCTGGCCGCGAGGCCCGCCAGCGCGCCGAACAGCCCGATATAGGCCGCCTCGCACAGAAACAGCGCCCGGATATTGCCCAGAGAGCAGCCCAGCACCTTCATCACGCCGATCTCGCGCGTGCGCTCGTAGATGGACATCATCATCGTGTTGGCGATGGAGAGCGCCGCGACGAGCATGGAAATCGCTCCGATGACGCCCAGAAACGCCTGCATGGTGGAGATCTGCTCTTTGAAGGTGGCGACGTAATCCATGGGGCTGTAGCATTGCAGGCCCATTTCCGTCAGATCCTTGGCCAGCTGTTCCACGTCGTCCACGCTTTCGGCCAGCACATACACATTTTCGTAGTTTTTCAGGCTGTCCTCGCTCACGCCGAGGGCTTTGAACAGCTCGCTGTTGTCGCGCCGGAGCCTCTTGAGCCAGTCGAGATCGACCACCGGCCCGGAGGAGAAGGTCCAGTCGTTTGCGTCGGCCTTGAAGGAGCCCACACAACGCGCGTCGAATTCCTGCGTGCGCTGGGCGGCCTGCCCGGTCGTGCTGTCGATCTGGGAATAATCATACCAGCGCATCTGCAGGCGGAAGGAGGCGCTCTGCCAGCGGATCGGCGGCGTGGGCAGGGGCGTCCCCTCCATGAGGTAGGTCCATGTGTCGATATATTCGCCTTCGTCCTCGTCCGGATCCTTGAATTCCATCATGTAGACCTCGTTGAGCACGAATTCCATTTTGTCCGTGCGGCCGGAAAAGCCGCTGCCGCTCTCCATGTCCACCAGCCGATAGAACGCTTCCGGCTCGACGGCGGTGAGATAGGCGTAGGCCTCGTAGTCGCCCGTGAGCAGCTTGAGCGTCGCGTTGGGATAAAAGCTGACCACCGGAGTAGCCGCTTCCACGCCGTCGAGCCGCTTGATCTGCTGCAGGACGGAATCGTTCAGGCGGGTGATGCGCCGGCCCGAGCCGGAGGAGGTGTCGCCGGAGTAGGAATAATAGGGGTAGACCTGAATGAGCTTGAGGTTGGTGGATTCTTCCATCAGGCGCATCTGCGCCTCTTCCGCGCCGTAGCCGAGGGAGAGGGTGACGACGATGGCGCAGGTGCCGATGACCACGCCGAGCATCGTCAGCGCGGAGCGCAGCCTGCGGCGCAGCAGGTTGTGCAGCGCGGCGGACAGGATATCATTCCATCTCATCGTCTTCCAGAGCGCGGATGCGGCGGTGGCGCGCGCTCACGCCAACGGACACGACGGCCAGCACGAATGCGCCGCCGACAAAGGCATAGGCCCACCACGGCAGCACCGCGGCGATCTCCATCGCCTTGCGCGCCGGGCCGGGCTCGGGCGTGGGCTCGGGCTCGTCGAGCTCCAAACCGCCGAACCAGTCTTCTTCTTCATAGGTCTCGGAGTAGAAATTTACCGCGCGCATTTCGGAAAAGCTCTCGCCGCGGCTGTTTTCGTAGGTGACGAGCAGCTCGGCCGCGTGCGCGCCCGCCTGCGTGGGCGTGAGGCGCACCTCGGCGGTCTTGCTCGTGCCGCTTTCCATGTTGCCGCAATAGAACGACGCGCCCACGCTCAGGCCGGGGTCTTCGCTGACGGGGGTCACGGTCACGTTATAGAGGGTGGTGCGCCCGAGGTTGAACACGCCCATGCTCACCGGATAGCTCTCTCCGGCGATGGACGGGTCGCCGGGCAGCACGGGGTCGTCCAACTTGATGCGCATGAGCTGCGCGACGTTGATCACCACCGTCTGGGAGACGGAATGCGCGGTCGCGTCCGGGTCTTCGTAATCGAGCATGACGTAGATCTTGACCGTTTCGTCGTCGATATCGTTCTGTGCGCGCACGCGCAGGCGCTGCTCGAGCGCGCGGTTCGCGCCGATGGAGTCGATATACGCGCTGAACGCGCCCGACACGGGCAGCACAGCGTCGCCCTCGGCCTCGCAGTTGAGCGTGATATTGCCCACCGCGTCGGTCTGCGAGGTGTTGTACAGCTTGAGGATCAGGTCGAACTCTTCGCCCGCCACGGGCCTTTCCGGGTTGGTGGAAACGCCCTGCACGATCAGCTTGGCCTCCGGCGTGGCTTTGCTCTCGCCGCCGCCCCCGCCGTAATAATAGCCGCCCCCGCCGCCCCCGCCGCCGGTCGTCTCCGCCACGTCGGAATTTTCCGCCGTGGCCTGCAGAACGAAGCTCGCGGAGCCGGAGCCGTAGACCTCGCTCTCCCAGCGGATGCGCACGGGCACCTCATAGGAGCCGTTGCGCACGCTGCTGTGCACCACGAGCCCCTCGAACACGGCAAAGCCCGCGTTGTAGCGCGCGCCCTCGGGGTAGGCCGTGCCGTTGAGCGGGTCGATATAGACCGTCTGCCCGTTCTGCTGCGCCTTTTCAAAGCGCAGCTGCTCGGCGGTGGTGTCGTTGAGCGTGGCCACGATATAGCGGCGCGGGCCGATGGTCTGCGCATAGAAGGGCACGTCGCCCTCCTGCGTGATCTCGACCGAGAGGCTCTCCAGCGCTCCGAAGATGTCTGCGCTGTAGCCGACGGCGGAGCGGGTCGGGTCGTAGGCCACGATGGAGCCGCTCTCGAGCATGTTGCTGTACCAATAGCTCGAGCCGGAGCGGAATTCCACCGGGATGGCCAGAGTGATCGTCTTTTTGCGCTCGATGGCGATGGGCTCCATGGAGCCCACAAGGGCGGCGCCCGCCTCCGGCAGGGGAGCCTCGCCGGGCGTCACGACGGCTTCCTCCGCCAGAGCGCCCGCGGCACAGAGCAGCGCCAGCAGCGCCGCGAAAAGCAGAAGGATATGTCTTTTCATGTTCGTTTATTCCTCCGCGCCGCCGTCCGCTGCGGAGGGGATCTCCGGCGGATGCGGGTTGATTTTGTTTTCGATGATCCTGCCGTCGAGCAGCGTGATCACCCGGTCGGCATAGGCGGCGATCTCCGCGTCGTGCGTGACCATGATCAGCGTCGTGCCCTTTTCCCGGCAGATATTGCGGATCAGCCGCAGGATCTCCCGGCTGGTGTTGAAGTCCAGATTGCCGGTGGGCTCGTCGGCAAAGAGGATGCGCGGCTGCGTGACCAGCGCCCGGGCGATGCCCACGCGCTGCTGCTGGCCGCCGGACATCTGCCCGGGCATGTGGCCCGCATGGCTGGAAAGCCCCACCGCGCGCAGCATTTCGCGCGCAAGCCGCGTGCGACGGGCGCGGTGCACGCCCTTGTACATCAGCGGCATGGCCACGTTGTCCAGCGCCGTATGCGCGGAAAAAAGGTTGAACGACTGAAACACAAAGCCGATGTTCTTCAGCCGGAAGGCGACCAGCTCCTTTTCCCCCAGCCGCTCGATCTGCCTGCCCGCGATGCGGATGCGGCCTCTGGTGGGGCGTTCGAGCCCGGCCAGCATGTTCAGCAGCGTCGATTTGCCCGAGCCGGAGCGCCCGACGATCAGCGCAAATTCGCCCGGATAGACCTGCAAAGAGAGCTCGTCGAGCGCGCGCAGGCGCGTCTGGCCGACTTCGTAGACCTTCGTCACGCCGCTGAGCTCGATGATGGGCGTCTGTTGTTCCAAATGCGCCGTGCCTCCCTCCGCCGCCTGTCCGCGCGCTATTTTCTCAAAATACAGTATACCACAACGCCGCCTCTCCCGCAAAGGAAAGAGAGATGAACGGGCTGTAAACTGCGCTGCGGGGGTTAGACTTTTTGCCCGGGCGTTTTGTTGCCGGAGAGTTCTGGAAGCAGGCGCGCTTCTTGCCCGCGTAACATTGTTCTGCTATACTGTGCGGCAAGTACACACGGAAAGAGGAAAGAACGCGCATGAAAACGCTTGCGAAATCCCTTGGAGCGATGGCGCTCGTGCTGACGGTGATCTTTGCCTATCTCGTCGCGGGCACGCGCCTGCAGGTCTCCTCCTCCAACGAAACGATCATCCCCGCCGCGCAGGAGAGCGAGCGCTTCGAGCAGGCGGTGCGCGCCATCGAGAGCGGCGAGATCGGCGACAGGCTCTACAGCGCCGGGCCGATCGGCGATATCAGCGAATACAGCTTCATCACCATGGATATCACGGTGAGCTCCTTCGGGCTTTTGCCGTGCGAATGGATCCGCGCGGGGGTCGCGCCGCTGGAGGGCGACGTCGCGCTGGTCGAATGCGAGCTGCCGGACGCCGACCTGCTCAGCCGCAACACGACGCGCATCTGGATCCTCGCGCGCAGCGACAGCGCCTCCACGGGCCACAGCGCATGGATCGAATATTACGCCTTCGGCTACAAGACCTACGCCGACGCAAAGGCGCGCTGAGCCGCCTGCGCGCGGGAAAGGCCGCGCAGAACGCCCGCGGAAGGGGCAGATTTCGCCGCGCAGGCTATGGAAAAATGGCGCGGGAAGTGCTATACTACACATAGGCAGTAGGCCTGCGGGCTTACCCATACAGAATGCGCCCCGCAAGGGGCTGTGAAACGGAGCGATATGCAATGCAGGTAATCGTTTGCAAGAACAAGGCCGAAGTCGCGGAAGTCGCTGCGACGATCTTTGCTTCCACCATCTACGCCAAGCCGAACTGCGTGCTCGGCCTGGCCACCGGCTCCACCCCGGTCCCCACCTATCAGAAGCTCATCGAGCTGCACAAGCGCGGCCTTCTGGATTTCTCCAAGGTCAGCTCCTATAACCTGGACGAGTACGTCGGCCTCGCCGGCGACCACAAGTGCTCCTATCGCTATTTCATGAACACCGAGCTGTTCGACCACGTCAACATCGACAAGGCGAACACCTTCGTTCCCAACGGCCTGGGCGACGACCCGGAAGCCAACGCCAAGGAATACGACGCCATGCTCGAAAAGATCGGCGGCGTGGATCTGCAGATCCTGGGCATCGGCCACAACGGCCACATCGGCTTCAACGAGCCGCGCGAGAACGACTTTGTCTACGGCACCAACATCGTGACCCTCACCCAGTCCACCCGTGACGCCAACGCCCAGTATTTTGACAAGCCCGAGGACATGCCCGAAAAGGCCATCTCCATGGGCATCGGCACGATCATGACCGCCAAGCGCGTGATCCTGCTGGCCACCGGCAAGGGCAAGGCGCAGGCCATTCTGGACACCGTGAAGGGCGCCGTCAGCCCCAAGTGCCCCGCGTCCGTGCTGCAGCTGCACCAGAACTGCCAGATCATCGTGGATGAAGAAGCAGCTTCTCTGCTCTAAAAGCTCCAAAACGAAAAAAGAGCGCCCGCGGGCGCTCTTTTTTTTGCTGCTGTTCAGGCGCGGGGCTCGACGGCGCGCTGCTTGGGCACGAAGCCGGAAAAGATCGTCTTCCCCTCCTGCGCGCGGGCTTCTATGCGCCCGCCGTATTGCTCGAGGATCTCGCGCACGATGGAAAGGCCCATGCCGTGGCCGGAGCTCTTGGTGGTGAAGCCGGCCTGAAACATGCGCTCGAGCACGCCCTCGCTCAGGCCGGCGCCGTTGTCTTCGATGGAAAAGGTGTAGCTGAGCATGGACTCGCCCATCTCCACTCTCAGGCGCGGCTGCCGGGCTTCCTCCAGCGCGTCCAGCGCGTTGTCGATGAGATTGCCCAGCACGCGGCAGAGCTCCCATGCGGGCACGCTCATGCCGGCCCAGTCCGAGGAGATCTGAAATTCCGCCTGCACGCCGCGCTGTTCGCAATCGGCCATCTTCGCGGCGAGCAGCGCGTTGACGGCGGGCAGCGCCGTCTTCATGGAACGCCCCACGCGCTGGATATCGCCGTAGACGCGCTCGATGTATTCATGCGCCTCTTCCTTCTGGTCCAGCTCGATCAGCCCGAAGACGACCTGCAGGTGGTTCATAAAATCATGCCGCTGCTTGCGCAGGGTCGTGTTCAGCGCCTCCAGCCGGGAGAGCGCCTCCTCGAGCATGTCGCCCTCCTCGGCGCTGCGGCGCGCGGCGAAGGCCTCGCGGATATCCACGACCGCGCCCCAGACGATCACCAGCGCGAGGACGATCATGCCGGTCTGCTCGAGCGCGTTGAGGCCGTCGCTGTCGTAGAAGATATACGCGGCCAGCACGAGCACGGCCAGCACCTGCAGCGAGTTGATCACCACGGCCGCCCGGGCGGCTTTTTTCAGGTTCAGCCTTCTCGTTCTCTCTTTGCGCATCCGCTCACCTCCCCGAGGGGGATCAGAATTTTTGCGAGAGAACCTTTTCTTAGAGAAAAGAAAAGGTTCTCTCGCGCTCTCTCCGAAGGGGAACCGCCGGAGAGGGTTCTTTTTTGCTTTTTGCCGTGGGCCGTCTTACATGCGCTCCGGGGTCTCCAGACCGATCAGATGCAGCGCGTTGGCCAGCGTCTGCCTCGCGGCGACGGTCAGGCTGATGCGCGCGGCGCGCGCGGCGGGGTCGTCGTCGAGGATGCGCACTTCGTAATAGAACTTATTGAACGCCTTGGCCAGATCCGCGCTGTAGCGGGTGACCATGGAGGGCTCGTTGCGATAGGCGGCCTCGCGCACCAGCTCGGGGAACTGCTCCAGCAGGCGCACGACGTCCTGGCTGGCGGCGTCGGCGAGGGCTTCGTAGCTGGGCTCGGCGGTCTGCTCGCCCGCCTTGCGCAGCACGGAAGAGGCGCGCGCGAAGGTGTACTGGGCGTAGGGGCCGGTCTCGCCGTCGAAGTTGAGCGCGCGATCCCACCAGAAGTCCACGTCCTTGATGCGGCCGTTGTACAGCGCGAAATAAATGACCGCGCCCACGCCGACCTGACGGGCGATCTCTTCCTTGTTTTCGAGATCCGGGCTCTTTTCGTTCATGATGTCGAGCGCCTTTTGAATGGCGGTGTTGAGCAGGTCGTCCAGATAGATGATGCGGCCTTCGCGGGTGGAAAGGGTCTGCCCCTCGAAGGAGACCATGCCGAAGTTGACATGCTCGCAGCCCTTGGCGTACTCCCAGCCCATGAGCTCGGCCGTCTTGAACAGCTGCTTGAAGTGCAGGTCCTGCTGATAGGCGACGACGTACAGGCACTTGTCGAAATCGTAGGTCTCGTGGCGATATTTGATGGCGGCCAGATCGCGCGTGGCGTAGAGGGTCGCGCCGTCGGTGCGCACGAAGATCATGGGGGGCAGCTTGTACTCTTCCAGATCCACGATCTGCGCGCCCTGGTCTTCCTTGAGCAGGCCCTTTTCGCGCAGCTCCTCGACCACGGGGCCGGTCTTGTCGTGATAGAAGCTCTCGCCGGCGTAGGAATCGAACTTCACGCCCAGCAGGTCGTACACGCGCTCGGCGTCGGCAAGAGTCACGCTCTTGAACCAGTTGAAGATCTCCAGCGCCTCTTCGTTGCCGTCTTCGATGGCCTTGAACCATGCGCGGCCTTCGTCGTTGAGGGCCTCGTTGTCCTTGGCTTCGGTGTTGAAGCGCACGTAGAGCTTGACCATCTCGTCCACGCCGCCCTGTTCGACGGTCTCCTTGTCGCCCCATTTTTTGTACGCGGCGATCATCTTGCCGAACTGGGTGCCCCAGTCGCCGAGGTGGTTGATGGAGACGGTCTTATAGCCGAGGAAATCGTAGATATTCTTCAGCGCGTTGCCGATCATCGTGCTGGGCAGATGGCCGATGTGGAAGCGCTTGGCGATGTTGATGGAGGAATAGTCCAGACACACGGTCTTGCCCGCGCCGTCGCTGCCGCCGCCGTATTTTTCGCCCTGCGCGAGCACGGCGCGCACGACCTCGCCCGCATAGAGCGCGCGGTCGATATAGAAGTTCAGATAGCCCTTGACCGATTCGATGCGGCCCGGGAAGCCGTCGATGGCGGAGGCGAGCTGGTCCGAGATCATCGGCGGAGCCTTGCGCAGCACCTTGGCCAGACGGAAGCACGGATAGGCATAATCGCCCATGGAGCTGTCCGGCGGGAGCTCCAGCGCGGACAGGACGGCGCTTTCTTCGATGCTGGTCTCGCCGAAGACGGTCTCCAGCGTGGAGACGATCTCCTTTGCGATGAGAGCTTTGAAATCCATAATACAACACCCCTTTTTTCTATGGGGAAGAATATACCACCGCCGCGTAAATTCCGCAACATCGGCGCGGGGTTTTCTGCGTGCGCGAGGGGTCTGCGCGTTCGCGGGTTTTCTGACGGAGCCCGGCGAAAGAGGGTTTTCTGCGTGCGCGGGCGGCCGGCGCGAAAAAAAGAGGCCGTGTGCGGTGCAGAGCGTGCCGCTCCACAAGCCGGCGTGAAAAAGAGGCGCGATCTTTTTGCGAAGAAAGAGCCGCGGCACTTGGGCTGCGGCTGATTTTTTGCTATAATATCGGTATCCTTGACCTGTTCTGCGGCGAGGCTCAGGCGTCCGCCTGCGTGACGGCCTCCTCGAGCCGCCCGATGCGCTTGGAGAGCTCCTGCAAAAACGCGGCGCCGCGCTCCTGCCTCTCGGCGCTGGAGAGCGCGAGCTGCTCCTTGATGCAGTCGATCACGGGGCGGGCCGTTTCGCACACGGCGCTGCCGGCGCGCTTTGCGTCCTGCAGGGCCATGCGGCACAGGTCGTAGCGCACCCTGTCGCTGCGGCTGTCGGCCTCCGCCGCAGGGGATTCCTGCGCGGGGCGGCTCTCCTTGAGCAGATGCGCGGCGAGGATCTCGCAGGCGCGGATCAGCTCTGCGTCGCCCGTGCGCCTTGCCGCGCCGGTGAAGCGCGCGCAGGCTTCCTGCAAGGTGCCGCGCGGGTGTACCTGCGGCGTTTCGCAGCGCACGCCCTCGCCGCGCAGCTTTTCCACCACCTGCGAAACGAGCTCCGGCCGCGATTTGATCACGGAGCGGTATTTGTTCTGATAGCGCAGCATGAGCGAGCGGTCTCCCTCGGAGAGCCGGTTCAGGCTCGCGCGCACGGACATGCCCTGCGCCCTGTCGCGCAGCACGCTCTCCACCAGCTGCTCCACCTCGTCCTCCCGAAAGGGCACGAAGCGGGGCTTCGGGGGCTGGGAGCCTTCGCGGCGGCGGGCCTGGGCGTAATAATAGTTTCGGATGCTGTTCGGGCGGCGCCCGGTCATTTGTGCAATGCGTTCAAACACGGCCTTGAGCGGAAGGCCCTGCTGCTGCGCCTCGTCGGCGGTCTCCCAAAGCAGCTTGTCCTCTGCGGCAGACCAGCCGCTGCGTCGGCTGCGCGGCATCGCTTCGGTCATCACGATCAATCATCCCTCCCTGCAGATAAAGCCCGGCCCCCTCCCCGGCCTGTTTTCCCGGAAAGAAGCGGGCGTTGCTCTGTCTTAAGAGTATGCGCGCGGCCCGGTCTGCATATACACATTCTTGCCATTCTAAGGAGGAATTTACATGGAAAAATGGATCCCGGAACATCTGCGGCTGCCCGAGGGGATCATCGACATGGTCCTCGACACGGATACCTACAACGAAGTGGACGACCAGTTTGCGCTGTGCTACGCCATGCTCTCGCCGGAGCGCGTGAACGTGCAGGCGATCTACGCCGCGCCGTTTTTCAACAGCCTCTCCACGGGGCCGAAGGACGGCATGGAGAAGAGCTACGAGGAGATCTGCCGCCTGCTGCGCTATCTGGGCAGAGAGCCCGAGGGGCTGGCCTTCCCGGGCTCGGAGCGCTATTTTGAGACCATGCAGGACTGCGTGGAGAGCCCCGCTGCGCGCGATCTCGTGAAAAAGGCCATGGCGCGCCCCGAGGATGCGCCGCCGCTGTTCGTCGTTGCCATCGGCGCGATCACGAATGTGGTCAGCGCGCTGCGCATGGAGCCCGCCATCGCGCAGAAGATCCACATCGTCTGGCTCGGCGGCAGGCCGCTGCACGATATCACGGCGAACGAATTCAACCTCTCCGGCGATCTCAACGCCTCGCGCGCTCTCTTTGAAACGGACGTGCCGCTGACGCTGATCCCCTGCGCGGGCGTAGCGTCGCATCTGACGACGACCATTCCGGAGCTGGAGCGCTGGATCGGCGGGAAAAACAGCCTTTGCGACGCGCTGATCCGCCTGCTG
>JAUMYC010000169.1:2995-5254 GCA_030528845.1 Eubacteriales bacterium | reverse complement strand
TCGCAGCGCTCTCCGCCCGAAAGCGCCTCGGCATGCAGAGTATAGAGCTGCGGCACGTCAGGGCTCCAGAGCCGCGCGTTTTCGAGCGTGAGCTGCGCCTCTCCCTTCTCACCCTCCGCCTGCGCACAGGCGACCTCGCGCCCGTCCGCGTCGCACACGCGGAATACGGCCCCTTGCGCGCCGATGGTCTCATATTCCACCATGATCCGCGCCGCGCCGTTTTCCACGGCCTGTGTACTGACGAACACGCCGTCGGGCGCGAATGCGCATATCTCCGTCAGCTCCAGCGTCACGTCGCGATAGATGCCGCTGCCCGTGAACCAGCGGGAATCCGCCGTCTCCTCGTGCTCCACGCGCACGCAGATCACATTTTCTCCCTCGCGCACGAAATCCGTCACGTCGAAGGTGAAGGTGGAATAGCCGTAGGCGCGCTGGCCCAGATAATTGCTGTTGATCCACACGCGCGCGTGCTTATACACGCCGCCGAACGTCAGCCGCACGCGCCCGTCCGCATCGCCCGGCGAAAGGAAAAAGTGCTTGCGATACCACGCCGTGCCGCCGGGGAGATAGCCCGTGCCGCTCGAATGCGCGCGGTCAAAGGGATGCTCCACAGACCAGTCGTGCGGGAGGCTGACCTTGCGCCATGCGCTGTCGTCATAGCCCATGAAATCCGCCGCCGGGTCGTCGCCCAAATGAAAACGCCAGTCCGGATTCAGATCGATCTTCCTACGCATTTTCCGCTCCTCCTTTGTCAATACGCGATCATCGGCAGGCTCTCGGGCCTGTCGTCGGTCGGCGGCGTTTTGCCCGCGTGCACGGCGTACACGCCCTCGTTGCAGGCGCGGATCGCCTCCGCCATCTCCCGATAGGGCTTCAGACACACGTCAAACAGGCCGATGTTGTAATTTTCGCCGTCAAAGCGGCCCAGCGCGAACTGATCGTAACACTGGAAATAATGGCAGCCCACGCTCAGCGGATGCGCGGCGGCGTGCTCGCAGTAATAACGATAGGCGCGCCCGCGGTCCTTCTGCGTGGCGACGGCCTCGAGGCCCGTGGCCGTCAGGCCGGAATCCAGCGCGCCGAAATGGAATTCGCCGATCATGACCGGCAGATCCACCTGCAGCTCCTCCACGCGCTCGATCGCATAGGTCGGGTCCACGGCGTAGCAGTTGATGGAGAACACGTCGAAGCATTCCCAGCCGGAGACCAGCGCGGGGTCGGAGATCCACGCCCAGCGCATGCCAAGGATCATGTGATTCGGGTCGACTTTGCGGCAGGCCGCCGCGGGGATCTCCGTATAGGCGCGCACAAGCTCTGCCGAGAACGCGCGCAGATCTGCCAGTGCCTGCGCGGAGAAGGCCGAAGCCTTGGCGATGGGCGTGCGGAGCGCTTCGAACGAGGAGAAATTCGTGTTCCACGCCGCGTTGAGCGCCTCCACGTTCCCATACTTCGCGCGCAGGCGTTCGATCAGCGCTGCCTTGCAGGCGCTGTCCTCGCCGTCGCGCAGCACCTCGTCCGCGATGATCAGATCGTCCACAAAGGCCCAGCTGGGCTCGTTGCGCAGGAAATAGCCGATCATCCAGGGGTCGTCCCTGCGCTCGGCGAGGCTCCGGGCGCATTCCTGCGCATTGCGCGCGTATTCCTCGGAGAGCACATCCGGGAAATCGCGGAAGATGCAATGCCGCGTGGCCGGGAACTGCGCAAGGGAGGTGACATAGGGCATGCGGCCAAAGAGGCTCGGATCGGACCAGTTCCCCAGCGTGTTCATGCCCATTGCCTTGAGCTGCTTGACCACCATGCCGCGCCAGGTTTCCTTCCAGTCCGCGCCGAATGCGCCCTTCAGGTTCGCGCGCGCGAAGGAGACGGACTTGCCCTCTCCGCGCGGCACCTCG
The DNA here is from genome assembly GCA_030528845.1 of Eubacteriales bacterium. Next base: position 3,362 of record JAUMYC010000169.1, on the reverse strand, counting down.
CCCCATTCGCGGCGCATCTTCTCCACGAGCTCCGGATCGTCCGGCACCCATTCCAGCAGTTCTTCCAGCCCGTCTATGCGCCCGTCGCAGGAGATGCCGACGCAGTCCGGCCCGACGCTGTAGAACGCGCAGCCGCTCGGGTCGGTCAGGTACCAGCGCCCGTCTTTTTTGACGCGGCTGAAAAAGCCCGTCGCATCGGCGAGGGGCATGTCCGCCATGCCTCCCCATTTCGTCCAGTTTGCAAAGGGGTATTCCCCGGCAAGGGCGGCCTGCGCGCGCAGGAATTCGTTCAGCTCTTCCCTGTTTTTCGTCTTGCCCTGCCAGTTTTTCGGGATGTACTGGCCCAGCTCGTCGATCAGCTTTTCCT
>JAUMYC010000169.1:0-2985 GCA_030528845.1 Eubacteriales bacterium | reverse complement strand
GCGGCACGGGTGCGCTTGCGCGGGGCGCGTCGGAGAGCTCGACGTCTTCAAACCGCACGCGTACGTCGTGATAGGCCGCCACGTTCACCAGCTCCGCGCGCACGATCTCTTCGCGTTCGATGCGCGAGCCGTGGCAGACGACCTTGAGCTCCCCCGCGACATGGCCGGGAAAGAGGACGTGTCCGTCGAGCCAGCGCATGTCCAGAAAGAGGTTCGTGCGATAGCGCGGCATGAGCCCGAAGCGCACGGTCACGCGGGGCTTTTCCTCGCCCGCCGCCCAGACGCGCAGCTCAAAGGCCATGGAATGCTCCTCCAGCACGGTCATCGTCAGGTTGAGATAGCGCTCTGTGCTCTCGCGCAGCTCGGCCAGCACGAGCCCGCCGCCCGCTGCCGGCAGCAGCACGCCTTCCTCCCGCAGCACGACGCCGGGGGTATATCGTTTGCGTTCCCTGAGGTCGATTTTCATTTTGCATTTCCCCGTTTCTGTTTTTCTCGCCGGGCGGCGCGCGCCGCCGTCGCCCTGAGTATACCAGTTTTTAACACAAAAGAAAAGAGCCTCCCGAAGGAAGCTCTTTTGTCTTGTTGGTCTGTCAGCCCGCGATGAAGGCGCTGGACGTGGCCTCGTCTTCATACTGACGGGTATACAGGCTGTAATAATGGCCCTTGGCCTTGAGCAGCTCCTCATGCTTGCCGCGCTCGATGATCTTGCCGTCCTTGACGACGAGGATCAGGTCTGCATTTTTGACCGTGCTCAGGCGGTGCGCGATGACCAGAGAAGTGCGCCCCTTGATGATGGTCTCGATGGCAGACTGGATCTTCTGCTCGGTCAGGGTATCGACGGAAGCGGTGGCTTCGTCCAGAACGAGGATGCGCGGATCTGCCAGAATGGCGCGCGCGAAGGAAATGAGCTGCTTCTCGCCGGTGGAGAGCATGTCGCCGCCCTCGCCGACGTCGCTGTCAAGCCCCTTTTCCATCCTCGCCACGACCTCCTCGGCCGAGACGAGCTTGAGCGCCTTCTGGATCTGCTCCTCGGTGGCGTTCGGGTTGCCGTAGAGCAGGTTCTCGCGCACGGTGCCGGAAAAGAGATGCGGCGTCTGCAGCACATAGCCGATGGCGGAATGCAGCCAGAGCTGCGAGCGCTCGCGCGCGTCCCGCCCGTCGATGAGCACTTTGCCCTTGGTGGGCTCGAAGAAGCGGCAGACGAGATTGACGAGCGTGGATTTTCCGGCGCCCGTCTCGCCGACGATGGCGATGTTGGAGCCGAAGGGGATCTTCAGGCTGAAGTTTTCCAGCACGTATTCGTCGCCGTCGGGATACATAAAGTCCACGTTTTTGAACTCGATGTCGCCCTTGATGGGTTCCCAATTTTCCTTCTTGGGGTTGAAGCTGTCGCCGTATTTGGCGATGATCTCCGGCGTGTCCGCCACGTCGGATTTGGTCTCCAGCAGGCGCGTGAAGCGCTCAATGTTGACCTGCGTGGTGATCAGCTCGGAGATGACGTCGATCAGCCAGCGCACGGGCTCCATCATGCCCTGTGCGTAGGACATGAACATGGAGAAGGTGCCCACTTCGCTCGCGGCGATATAGCCGCCGCGCCAGAGCACGATGGCCAGCGCCATGGAGGAGGCCATGTTCAGCGTCGCGGAGAACAGGCCGCGCAGATGCGCCACGCGAACGGACTTTTTGCGCATCGCGTTGGTGTCGCTGAGGAAATCGTCGGCCATCTTGTCCTCGATGACGAGGGTCTTGATGGTCTTCGCGCCGGTGATGCCTTCGTTGAAATCGCTGGTGATCTTGGAGTTGAGCTCGCGCACCTCTCTGTTGATGCGGATGAGCTTGCCCTGAAAGATCGAGAAGAGCACGACGATCAGCGGCAGAATGAGAATGACCAGTGAAGCCAGCTTTGCGTTGACCATGAACATGACCGCGATGGCGCCGATGAGATAGGACATGTGCCAGACGCAGTCCATCATGGACCAGGAGACGAGCGAGCCGATGCGCGAGGTATCGGAGATGACGCGCGCATGGATATAGCCGACGCTGTTCTGGTTAAAATAGGAGAAGGAGAGCGTCTGCAGATGGCTGAAGGCCGCGTTGCGCAGGTCTCGGTTAATGGAGACCTCGGTGCGCATGGCGTTGGTGCAGGAGATGTATGTGCCGATGACCTGCGCGCCGACCATGAGCACATACAGCGCGATGAAGATCGGCAGCGTGTCGATGGTGCCTTCGCCAATGAAGTGGTTGAGCGCATAGCGCTGGAACTGCGGGATGAGGATATCGATGCAGGACGTGATCAGACCGCAGCCGACCATGACGATCATGACCGCGCGGTACTTTTTCATGAAGGGCACGATCTTGCCCAAGCCAAAGAACGGCAGGGATTTTTTCTCGTTGAGTTCGCTTTTCTTATACTGGCTCATGCTTCCACCTCCTCGCTGGAGAGGGACTGGATCTCGTAGATGCGCTGATACAGGCCGCCGGCCTTGCTCAGTTCGTCCGGAGTTCCCATTTCCGCGATGCGGCCCTTGTCGAGCACGATGACCTGATCGGCCTTGGAAAGGGTGGTGATGCGGTGCGAAATGAGGATGATGCTGGCGGAGCCGAAGCGCGCCTCGAGCGCCTTGCGGATCTTGGCGTCGGTCTCGGCGTCGACTGCGGAAAGCGAATCGTCGAAGATCATGATGGGGGTGTTCTGGGTGAGCATGCGGGCGATGGCCGCGCGCTGCTTCTGCCCGCCGGAGAGGGTCACGCCGCGCTCGCCGACAAAGGTCTCATAGCCCTTGGAAAAGCCTTCGATCGTCTCGTCGAGACAAGCCGCCTTGGCCGCCTCGCGGATATCGGAGAGAGTGAGCTCTTCGTTGGTGATGCGCAGGTTTTCCTTGAGCGAACGGGAGAAGAGGAACGGCTCCTGCAGCACGATGCCGATGTTCCTGCGCAGGTGCTCGCGCTTCATGTCGGCGATATCCACGCCGCCGATGGTGATGC
>JAUMYC010000168.1 GCA_030528845.1 Eubacteriales bacterium | reverse complement strand
GCAGATGGTTTGCAAGGCTGCAGTTCAAGGCCCTGAAGATAAAAGAGGAGCTGTTTGAGGAGTATTTCCGGGATACCTGCGCCATATCAAAGGCCAATATGATCGCCTTTTTGGAAGCAAACGCGTCCTATGCCATGAAAGACGCCTTGGCGGACTGTACGGCATGGGTAAGTGTGTTTGTCGGCGCGGGGGAAAGCGGGGCGATGCGAAAGTCTGCGGAGCGGATCTGCCAAAAGCTGCCCGGGAGCGCATTGCAGATCCTGCCCGGCATGGCGCACGGAGAGTTTTCGATCAACCATGCAGACGCCTATGCCGACGCCGTGCGCGGCATGATCGCAAAAGAAAAACGAACCTCCCTATGATCGAGCCATAGGGAGGTTCGTTTATTGTCGTTGGCCGGGCGCTCCCGCCGCTCAGCGGCTGAGCTGCACGATCTCCTGCGCGGTGATCTGCATCGGGATGGAGCGGGTCATCTGGCCGTCGAAGCGCACGCGCACGACTGCGCCGATCTCCGCCGTCTCGGGCAGCTGGCCTTCCGTCAGCAGCACCTGCACGGCGTCCGGGCCGTCGCCCAGCAGCACATAGCCCTCGCCGATCTCGCTGATCGCGCCCTGCAGGCTGTAGCCGGGCAGCACGAGGCCTGCGTTGATCTGGCCGGGCAGGCTCATGGTCATCACGCCGTTGTAATAGACGGTCATGTGCTCAAAGTCGATCTGCGCATCCTTCCAGATCTCCGGCAGATGCACATACACTTCCGCGTCCATCGCCGCGCCGCCGAGCAGCACGGCGTTTTCCTCGGGGTACACTTCGATGACGTCGCCCTCGAGCTTGTGCATGCGCACGACGGAGGCGCTGATCTGTGCCGGGAGGGAGAAGGTCATCTGGCCGTCGTAGTCGATGTAGAGAAGGTCGCCGCTCCGGATGTCGCCGGTGGTCTCAAAGACGGTCTCCTCGCCGGTCAGCACCAGCACTTCGCCGTGCTCCTCGGTCTCGATATAGATGCCGTCTTCGACGATCTCCAGCACGACGCCGCTGATCAGCTGCGCCTCGACGGGCTGCTCGGTGCGCTCGGGCTCGAGGGTGGGCTGGGGCTTGGCGGTGGGCTCGGTCTCGCCGGCCTGCTGTGCGCAGGCGGCCAGAGAGAGGATCAGGAGCAAAGAGAGAAACAATGCGATCTTTTTCATATCGGTATGGAACCTCCGTGTCGTTGTTTTTTCGAATCGAACGCGCTTTTCGTTTCGCTTATTATGACGCGAAACGGGGGCGAATGTTCCTGCGCGGCAAAAAAGAGCGGTATTTTAACCTTAGGGACAAAAAAGCGCCTCCTCTGCGCAGAAACGGCAGAGAAGGCGTGGGGAAAGCGTCGGGCTCAGGCATGACGCCGGGCGTTCCATTTTTCCATCCAGCGCAGCACGCGCTCGCGCGGGAGGAGGAAGTTTACCAGCAGCGCGCACAGCACGCCGATGCCGGTGTCGAGGATGCGGTTGAGCGAATAGGCGACGTAGGAATCCACCGGCTGGTTGAACAGCAGGATGCACAGCATGACGCCGCCGGGCTGGATCGCGCCGGGCCAGCGGAAGAGCTGGCTGGCGAGGATGAGCAGGATCACGCCCACAAAGAGCAGCAGCAGCATCAGCGCGTGAAAGCCGCCCTGCGGATAGAAGATGATGTAGATGCGGAACAGGCCCATGCCGATCAGCCCGCCGAAGATCGTGCCGAAGAAGCGGTTGCCGCCGTTGAGGCGCGAGTTGGACATATCATAGCCCAGGCCGAAGATCGCGCCGATGCATGCGAAGGTGGGGTTGCGTCCGAGGGCGAGGTAGATCATCGCGCAGATCGTCGCGCTGATGGCCGTCTTGATGTTGCGCATGCCGATGTGGTAGCGGATGCGCTGCAGCGTCGCGGGCTGGATGTCGGGTCGTTCCATGCTGATCCCTTCCTAATGCAGAATAATAATATGTAAGAATGCTCACGTGCGGAGCTTCTATTATATGCCATCATGGTAAAGATTCATGATCCATACAAAATTCTGCAGCAAAATTGATCAAGATTTAACGATTGACGCACGTCTGCATCTGTGCTATAAATTTTTTTAACCACTTTTTTCTTTAACAATGAAAGGGGATACCGCAGATGAGAAACGAACAGCTGCTCAAGGAGCTTTGCGAGATGCAGGGCATTGCCGGATATGAAAAGAACGTGCGCAAGTTTATCAAAAATATCGTCGAGCCCTATGCCGACGAGCTCATCGAAGACGCGATGGGCAATCTGATCGTGCTCAAAAAGGGCGTGGGCGGCGCTGCTTCCAAGAAGATCATGCTGGCCGCGCATATGGACGAGGTCGGCTTCATGGTCAAAAAGATCGAAGGCGACGGGCGCATCCGCGTGCTCAGCGTGGGCTTTAACTGGGCCAACGCCGCCTTCAACGAGCGCGTGCGCTTTGCCAACGGCACCGTGGGCATGTTCGGCGCGTCCGGCGGCTCTGTCGACAGCCCGCGCGATTTCGACAAGCTGTATATCGATATCGGCGCGAAAAATAAGGAAGACGCCGAAAAGCTGGTGCATGTGGGCGATATCTGCGGCTACTGCGAGCCCTATGTCAACCTGATGAACGAGCTGGTCTGCTCCCAGTCGCTCGACGACCGCCTCGGCTGCTTCCAGCTGATCGAGGCCATCAAGGAAAACGACGGCACCTTCCCCAACGACGTGTACTATGTCTTCGACGTGCAGGAGGAGGTCGGCACGCGCGGCTCCAAGCCCACCGCCAACCGCATCCGGCCCGATATCGGCATCGCTGTCGATATCACCCCCGCGCACGACTATCCCGGCAACCTCTCCGGCAATAACACCCTCGGCGCGGGCACGGCCGTGAAGATCTACGACCCCTCCGTCATCGCCGACGAGGACGTCGTCGCTGCGATGATCGAATGCTGCGAGAAGGAGGGCATCAAGTATCAGCGCGACGTCATCGACCGCGGCGGCACGGACGCCTCCAGCATGAATCAGGCCGTCTTCGGCGCGCGCACCGGCGGCATCGGCGTGGCCACGCGCTATCCGCACTGCCAGTCCTCCGTCGTCTCCAAGGACGATATCGAGGAGGGCATCCGCCTGATCACGGCGTTTTGCAAGTACGAGTTTAAGTTTTGATTGAAAATTCGCTCTTGCAATTATGCGAATGTTGATTTATAATATATTTTGAATTTGCGCGGACGGGATTCCTGCAAAATAAAAAGCGGGAGTCCGTGCGTATCATCTGAACGGAAAGGAACGAAAAACATGTCTTACTGCAATTATTCTCCTCTGAAATTCGTCGAAAACCTGAGCTTCGTGCGCTACGGCGGCACCGAGGCCGAGCTCAAGGCCGCCCAGATCATCCTCGCCGAGATCGAGGCCTCCGGCGGCAAGGGCGAGATCACCGATTTCGAGATCAACGCCTCCGATTATAAGAGCCATGTGACCAAGATCGTCAAGCCCTACGAGCTCGACATCAACACCGTCGCCTTCGGCATGTGCGGCTCCATCCCGGCTCCGGGCAAGGATCTCAAGGTGCTCTACGCCGAGCGCGGCACCGATATGGACTTCCTTGGCTATGACGATCTGAGCGAATACGTCGTGCTGGTCGACATGCTCTCTCTGGACGCCTACAAGGCGCTGGTCAAGCGCAACGCCGCCGCCATTTTCGTCATCATGGGCAAGTATTACAACGACAACGGCGAGGCCGGCCTGTACAACCGCAACCTGCGCCCGAAGCAGCTGGAGCAGGGCGTGATCCCCACCTTCGCCATCAACGCGCACGACGCCACCGAGCTGCTGCGCAACGAAGCCGAGCTGGTCCACATCGAGCTGGAGCAGACCGACGGCAAGGCCACCTCCCGCAACGTCCTCGCCGTGATCGAAGGCAGCGAAAAGCCCGAGGAATCCATCGTGCTGACCGCTCATTTCGACAGCCTGCCCGTCGGCCCCGGCGCGTGGGACAACGCCACCGGCTCCGCCGCCATCATGGGCCTGTACAAGTACTTCCTCGAAAACCAGCCCAAGCGCACCCTGCGCTTCATCTGGTGCGGCTCCGAGGAGCAGGGCCTGCTGGGCTCCAAGGCATATATCGAGCAGCATGAAGACCTGATGGACCAGATCAAGTTCTGCTTCAACTTCGATATGTGCGGCACCATCCTCGGCCCCAACTCCGTCATGACCACCGGCGACAAGACCCTCGAAGAGTTCGTCGCCCTGTTCCTGCGCGAGACCGGCTATTCCGCCGCCACCCGCAACGGCGTGCATTCCTCCGACTCCGCTCCCTTTGCGGACCGCGGCGTCCCGGGCATCGGCATCTCCCGCGGCACCCGTTCCTCCGAGATCCACACCAGCCGCGATACCATCTTCCCGCTGGGCGAGAAGCAGCTCAAGGCGAACATCGAATTTGCCCACAAGATGATCTCCCGCGTGGCCAATTCCGTGCTCCTGCCCGTGGGCACCGGCATGCCGGACAACATGAAGGCCGAGCTGGACAAGTACTTCCAGCGCGAGCCCGGCAGCAGCAAGTGATCCGACCCATCCGATACAGCGTGCGCCCCTGCGGCGCGCGCTGTATTTTTATGCGCGTCCGTTCGCGCACCGAGGATCGCTCGAGAGTCGAACGGGGAAAGGAAAAATCCTACAAAACCCTATAAATATGTTGACAATAAAAAGGAAAAGGAATATAATATTTTTGCGAGAATTACGGGCTTTTGTTTGTGCATTCCGTCAAAAATATGTAGTTTTATAGTGTGCCCGGCGTTTGCGGGCCGAGGATCTCGGCCGCCGGAAAGAGGGCCGTCTTTCTGTTTCACAGGCAAACCGTCTGCGCGACTGCAGGGGTTTGCCGCTGAAATATGAAAGGATATACAACGCAAAACAGCAGACCGGAGGTGCGCTTTCCGCCGTAAAGGGGCGTGCACCGGTCATTTTTGATGCATTCGGCCGGAGAAAAAAGGCCCGGTTATACGAAAGGCAATGAAGCATATGAGCAGGAAAAACGTGAAGGTCTGCTTTGCGGCCTCCTCCGGCGGGCATTATGAACAGCTCATGATGCTCAGGCCGCTTTTCGAAAAATACGACAGCTTCATCGTGACGGAGCAGACGAAATACAAAACGACTCAGGGCGGCGAACGGGTTTATCGGCTTTTTCAGGTCAACCGCAGAGAGAAGAAGTGCATATTCCTGATGCTGCTCAACCTCGCGCTCTCCGTCGCGATCTTTCTTCGGGAACGGCCGGATTTTGTGATCACCACCGGAGTTCTGGCCGTCATCCCCATGTGCATACTGGCCAAGGTCTTTCGCAGGAAAC
>JAUMYC010000167.1 GCA_030528845.1 Eubacteriales bacterium | reverse complement strand
GCAGACCACCTCATTATAACTATCGCTCTATAAGAAAAGAAAAAGGAGCTGCCGCGACGCGGCAGCTCCGCAGCAGGCCGGGTACGGCATGCAGTAAGCCATGGGGATAGACGGTCTCTTAGTCGTCCTCTTCCTCTTCTTCGGGCAGGATGGCGTTGTGGAACACGTTCTGGGTGTCGTCGTAATCGTCGAACGCGTCGAGGATCTTGCGCACCTTTTCGACCGCTTCCGGATCGGTCACTTCGACCGTGTTCTTGGCGATGAGCGCGCGCTCCACGGAGAGGAACGTGCAGCCCTGCTCTTCCAGAGCGCTGCGCACGGCGGACATGTCGCCGGGCTCGGTGTAGATCACGGCGGATTCCTCGTTCACCTCGACGTCGGCGGCGCCGGCGTCCAGAGCCATCATCATCAGCTCGTCCTCGTCCTTGCCCTTGGCGTCGATCTCGATGACGCCCTTGCGCTCGAACATCCAGGAGACGTTGCCGTTGGCGCCCATCTGGCCGCCGAACTTGCTGAAGAGATGACGCACCTCGGCAGAGGAGCGGTTGAGGTTGTCGGTCACGATCTCCACGATGACGGCGACGCCGGCCGGGCCGTAGCCTTCATAGGAAATTTCCTTATAGTTCGCGCCGTCGCCTTCGCCGGCAGCCTTTTTGATGGAGCGCTGGATATTATCGTTGGGCATGTTCGCCGCCTTGGCCTTGGCCACGACGTCGCGCAGGCGGCCGTTGGTGGCCGGGTCGGCGCTGCCGCCCTCGCGCACGGCGATGGCGATCTCTCGACCGATCTTGGTAAAGATCTTGCCCTTCTGAGCGTCCGTCTTTTCCTTCTTGTGCTTGATCGTTGACCATTTGTTATGTCCCGACATGGGTAAGCCTCCTTAAATGAATGGGGTGATATTGTTCAGGCGCCCGGCTGGGCCCGAAGGCCGGCGTACATCGCATGAGCGACTTTGACGAGCGACTTGTCCTGACTGTAGGTGACCCGCTCGATCGCCTGCTCCACGGGGAACCAGTCTCCGTCGGTGAAGCCCTGTTCAAAGCAGATGCGATAGCGGGGCGAGAGCGCCTGCATGACATACCAGAGGATCTGGTTGCGCACGGGCTGCCGCCTGGTCTGAGAGTAAAATTCGTAGGTGGTCGTGCCTGCCGTGGCGAGGATCTCGGCCTCGAGCCCCGCCTCTGCGCGCACGCGCGCAAGGGCGACTTCCTCGCTCTTCTGCCTTTCGCGGATCACGCCCTTGGGCAGGACCCACTCCCCCTTGTCGTTGCGCAGGAGGAATACCTTGTCTTCGTAAAACACGACGCCGCCGGAACAGCTGCGCTTGATCATGCTGCACACAGCTCCTTTCTGCCGGGCGAATCTCCTCATCACTATCCTACCACACAAGTGCGCAAAGCGCAAGTTCCCTGCGCGCGCAGCCGCTTAACATACGACTGTTTTTTATCAAAAATAACAGGCTGCGCGCCCCGCTTGCACAAAAGCGGCCCTGCTGGTATAATATTATGTTGGATATATAGGATACAAACGCCCCTGCCGCCTGCACGGCCGACGGGCGGGAAAAACAGCCGGACGGAGGCAGATCTTTCATGCGCTACGATTGCATCTTGTTTGACCTGGACGGGACGCTGATCAGATCCGAACAGGGGATCACCCACTCGGCGCGCTATGCGCTCGAGAAGATGGGCCGGGCGGTCCCTTCCGAGGAAACGCTCAAGCAGTTCATCGGCCCGCCGCTCAAGCATTCCTTCATGACCATCGGCGGCATGAGCGCCGAGGAGGCCGTGCGGGCCACCGAGTTTTACCGCGAGCGCTACCGCGAGGTGGGCTGGTCGGAAAACGAAGTGTACGAGGGCATCCCCGCGCTGCTCAAGGCGCTGCGGCGCGCCGGAGTGAAGCTGGGCGTGGCCACGGCCAAGCCGCAGGTCTTCACCGAGCAGATCCTGCAGCTCTTCGGCCTTCGTCCCTATTTTGACACCGTGTGCGGCATCCGCATGGACGACCATAGCCCCGACAAGAAACAGCTCATCGCCGCGGCGACGCCCGAGGGCTGCACGCGCGTGTGCATGGTGGGCGACAGAAAGTTCGACATAGAAGCCGCGCGCGCGCTGGGCTGCGGCGCCGTCGGCGTGCTCTACGGCTACGGCAGCCGCGAGGAGCTCGCGCAGGCCGGGGCGACGCAGATCGTCGAAACGCCCGAGGAGCTCACGCAGCTCCTCTTGGAAGATCTCCCCCGCGAGCAGGGCCTGTTTCTGAGCTTTGAGGGCTCGGACGGCTGCGGAAAATCCACCCAAATGAAAATTTTGGCGCAATGGCTCAAAACCTGCGGCTGGCGCGTCAAAACAACCAGAGAACCCGGCGGCGGCCCCGTCAGCGAGGCGATCCGCGCGCTGGTGCTCGACCCGGCCCAGAGCGGCATGACCCCCATGTGCGAGGCCTATCTCTTCGCCGCCTCCCGCGCGCAGCATGTGCGCGACACGATCCGCCCGGCACTTGAGCGGGGAGAGGTCGTCCTTTGCGACCGCTTTCTGGATTCGTCCGTCGCCTTTCAGGGCGCGGGCCGCGGCATGGGCGTGGAGACCGTGCTGGAGATCAACCGGCACGCCGTGGAAGGGACCATGCCCGACGCGACCTTCCTGCTGACCATCGACCCGCACGTCGCCATGCAGCGCAGGCTCAGCGCTTCCTCGCCCGACCGCATCGAGCAGGAAAAACAGGAGTTCGTCGAGCGAGTCTACGCGGCGTTCGATGCCATCGCGCAGGCCGAGCCGCAGCGCGTGCGCCGCATCGACGCAAACGGCGGAGTCGAGCAGGTGCAGTCGCTCGTGCGGCAGGCCGCGCTGGAGCTGCTGTCAAAGATTTCCTAATTTATATATACGCAGAACAACGACGACAAAATACACCGCTTCAGGAGGGAACCCATTATGGAGCAGACGCACAACACCACCTGCATGTATTGCTTTGCCGACACCGGCGGAGCAAACAAATGCCCCAACTGCGGGGGCGATGCAAACGCAGTCGTCCCGCAGGATCATCTCATCCCCGGCACGGTGCTCAACGGAAACTGGCTCATCGGCCGCGCCGTCGGACAAGACGCCACGGGCATCGTCTATGTGGCCATGGACATGAACAAGCGCGCCAAGGCCCGCATCCGCGAATATTTCCCCAAGGACTGCGCCCAGCGCATGCCCGACGGCTCCGTGCAGGTCGTCCCGGGCGAGGACGAGCGCTATCAGCAGGGGCTTGCCGCGCTGCGCGAAAGCGCCCAGAGCGCCGACGAACCCGAGAAGCGGCATCCCGTATTTGAAACGGGCAACACCGTCTACGTCGTGCAGATGCGCAAAAAGAAGGCCGCCGCCGCGCCCGCCCGCGAGGAGGACGCCGAGCCGAGCATCCTCAAAAAGCAGATCTTCATCTTCGCAGGCGTCATCGCCGTGCTCGTCATCGGCGTGATCATCGCCGTGAGTGCCATCGGCCGCCGCGCCGCGGATACGGTCAACCCCGGCACGATCGCCACCATCCCGCCCATCATCCATACGCTCGAGCCCACCGAGGCCCCCGCGCAGCCGACCGCAACGCCCACCGCCGCCCCCACGGACGACCCCTTCGCCAACCTGCCCACGCGCATCCCGCTGGACTGGCAGGACGTGCAGGGCACGGGCAATAACACCTCCGACGATTATTACGACGCTTACGACGATATCGTCGACAAGCCCACCCCCACCCCCGCGCCCACTCTCAAGCCCGGCACGGGTTCCGTCAACCCGGATTCCCCGGCGGAATCCATCCGCGCGCTGCAGTGGCGGCTGATCGAGCTCGCATGGCTCGATGCGGATACCGCCAGCGGCGTCTATGACACCGACACGCGCTACGCCGTGGCCTATTTCCAAAAGCACATCCGCGACCAGTACGGCGCGAACGTGAAGGCGAACGGCTATGCCGACGAGACCACCCTGCGCTGGCTCAACGACTCCGGCGCGCCCGTGAACCCGGCGCATACCCCCGCCCCGGCCGTCACGCCCACGCCCGGCCCCAGCGCCCAGCCGACCTTCACCCCCTCCGCCCCCATCACGGGCGATTCCGAACCCGCCGTGATCCTCGGCCTGCAGAACAGGCTGGTGGAGCTGGGCTGGCTCGAGCCCGAATATGCCACCGGCGCCTACAACACGCAGACGCGCTACGCCGTGGCCTATTTCCAGAAGGCGCTCAAGGATAAGGGCATCGACGTCTCCGCGAGCGGCTACGCCGATATGCTCACGCAGACCTGGCTGGCCGAAGCCGGCGCGCCCAGGCCCACCCCCGCGCCCACGCAGGCGCCCACCGTATACACCTATCAGCTCGAACAGTACTATTTCACCGCCATCGACGGCAAGGTGAACAAGAACTACGACCAGAAGGATACCTCCACCCACACCACCACCGAAGCGACCCTGACCATCGCGCCGCCGGCCTCCGGCCACGAGGGCTATGTCTTCGCTCCGGAAAGCGAATACAACCGCCTGAGCAACACCTTCACCGACCCGGCGGGCGAATATCGCTTCATCGCAGTCTACATCAAGCAGATCTACACGCCCACCGTCGCTCCTTCCGCCAGCCCGACCCCGGCTCCCACGCCCGCGCCGACCCAGACGCCCGCGCCCGAGCCCACGATCGAGGCAGGCCCGATCAACGAATCCTCCTCTCCCGAGCGCATCTACGCTCTGCAGACCAGGCTCGTTGAGCTCGGCTGGATGGAAGATCCCTCCGACGCGACCGGTGCCTACAACCAGCAGACCATCAACGCGGTGACCGCCTTCCAGGACAAGCTCATGTTCGTCCACGGCGTGTCCGTGTTCGACGGCGTGGAATTCGAGCAGGGCTACGCGGATCTGGTCACCCAGATGTATCTGGCGGACGAGAACGCGCTCACGCCGGACCCGACCCCCGCGCCCACGCAGAACGTCACCCCCGCGCCCACGCAGGCCCCCGAGGAGGAGACGCAGTATTCCTACCGCGTGAACCAGTACTACTTCACCGCGGTCGACGGCCAGATGAACAAGGAGCCCGACTACCGCGTGGAGGGCGAGATCCGCACCACCGGCGAGACCTCCATGGTCATCAGCGTGCCGGAAAGCGCCATCGAAGGCTACACCTTTGACGGCTCCAGCGTACACAACACGCTCGACCTGAGCTTCAGCGACCCGAACGAGCTGTACACCTTCAAGATCGTGTACATCCGTCAGACGAGCGCGCCCACGCCCGCACCGACGCAGGCTCCCATGTACGCCTACCGCGTGAACCAGTACTACTTCACGGCTGTGGACGGCGTGCTCAACAAGGGCTATGACCTCATGACCGAAGGCGAGATCATGACCA
>JAUMYC010000016.1 GCA_030528845.1 Eubacteriales bacterium | reverse complement strand
CTCGCGACCTCCACCTTGGCAAGGTGGCGCTCTACCAACTGAGCTACTACCGCATAAAGAAGCGAGAGGAAATTGGTGCGGACGAAGAGACTCGAACTCTTACGCCTTGCGGCACCAGATCCTAAATCTGGCGCGTCTGCCATTCCGCCACGCCCGCACGACTCGCTGCGCAAGACAAATGGAAAATGGTGACCCATTGGAGGCTCGAACTCCAGACCCCTTGATTAAAAGTCAAGTGCTCTACCAACTGAGCTAATGGGTCATGTTACTGGCTGGGGCGGCAGGGATCGAACCTGCGAATGACAGAGTCAAAGTCTGTTGCCTTACCACTTGGCTACGCCCCAACAGAGGACCCAGCCGGTACAGGGGATTTCGGCTCCCGAGCCCGTCCCATGCGCCATACTCAGAAAAGAAAAAATGGGGTGAATAGTGGGGTTCGAACCCACGACCTCCAGGGCCACAACCTGGCACTCTAACCAGCTGAGCTATATCCACCACAATGGCGCGCCCGAAGGGATTCGAACCCCCGACCCACGGCTTAGAAGGCCGTTGCTCTATCCAGCTGAGCTACAGGCGCATGCCGGAAGTTGTCATCCCGCTGACGATTTAGAATTATACCACCACTTCCTGCATTTGTCTATAGCATTGCGCATTTCTTAACACAAGAATTTGCCGCCTTTTCCCAGCGGGCCGCATTGCAAATGCGCCCGGATTCCTGTATACTATATGAAGTTAAGAATTGCCGATTTACTTACGCTATACGCACAACAATGGCGAAACGGTTCGCCCGCAATACGCAAGGAGATGCATTGATCTATGTTTTATGAACTGAGTGTTGCCGGATGCACCCGGCATCTGCCCATCTGCCCTATCAGCGATACCCTTTCCATCGCGGGGTTTGTGATCTTCGGCGACGTTGAACTGACCGTAAACTGCGCAAGGGAGCTTCTCAAGCGCGCACCGGAGCACGACATCATCATCACCGCGGAATCCAAGGGCATCCCGCTGGCCTACGAAATGGCGCGCCAGTCCAACGCCGAAAAGCATATCATCGCGCGCAAAAAGCCCAAGCTCTATATGACCGACGTTTTCAGCACCACCCTTCGCTCCATCACGACTGACGCCGTGCAGACGCTCTGCCTCGACGGCGCGGACGCAAAGCTGATGGAGGGAAAGCGCGTGCTGATCGTGGATGACGTCATCTCCACGGGCGAGAGCCTGCGCGCCATCGAAGAGCTCGTTCGCAAGGCGGGCGGAAACATCGTCGGAAAGCTGGCCGTACTTGCAGAGGGCGACGCGGCGGACAGAGACGACATCATCTTCCTGGAAAAGCTGCCGCTGTTCACCCCGGACGGCGTGCCGCTGCCCTGAGAGAACGCTCCCTCTCCCCCGTTTGAATATGACAAAAAGGCGGTAACACACCATGGCAGAAGACATGCGCCTGTTTGATATCCTCGGCCCGGTCATGATCGGGCCTTCCAGCAGCCATACGGCCGGCGCCGCGCGCATCGGCCGCGTGACACGGCGGCTGCTCGGCGAAGAAGTCGTCAAGGCAGACGTGCTGCTCACGGGCTCCTTCGCGGCCACTTATGCCGGCCACGGCACGGACCGCGCGATCATCGGCGGCCTGATGGACATGAACGTCGACGATATGCGCATCCGCGAAAGCCCTTCTCTGGCAAAGGAAGCGGGCATGGAGATCAGCTTCCGCACGGGCGAGCTGGCCGACGCGCACCCGAACACGGCGCAGATCACGGCGGAAGGCCCCTCCGGTCAGGTCATCTGCGTCACCGCGGCTTCCATCGGCGGCGGACGCATCCGCGTGGTGGCGATCGACGGCCTACCCCTCTCCTTCACGGGCGA
The DNA here is from genome assembly GCA_030528845.1 of Eubacteriales bacterium. The sequence goes on along the minus strand of JAUMYC010000016.1, from coordinate 18,658 downwards.
AAAGAACACCTATATCATCTGGCACAAGGACGCGCCCGGCGCAGTCGCCTTGGTAGGCACGCTGCTCGCCGCAAAATCCGTCAACATCGCCTCCATGCGCGTGAGCCGTCTTGCACAGGGCGGCGAGGCAGTCATGGTCATTGAGGTGGACGCTGCAGACCCGGCAGACAACCCGCGCTCGCTGAGCGTGCTGCCCGGCATCACCCGCGCGGTGTATCTGCATAAATTGGATTGATCACGATCATACAGCGAAAAGGCGGGAGACGAATGATGGATAAATCGATGCAGGCGCTGATCACAGCCGCACAGGACGGCGCGATCTATGCAGCGGCCCGGCGCGCGCAGGCAAAATCGAGCGGCGTGGAAGAAGCCGAGCTCGACGCGCGCATGATGGAATATCTGAACATTATGAAAGACGCCGCGAAGGACGGCATGCGCGAGGACATGCGCTCCCTTTCCGGTATGGTGGGCGGCATGGCTCCGCTCTATGCCCATGCGGCGGAGCAGGGCCTCACGCCCGGCGGCAGTCTCATTGGCCGCGCAGCCTCCATGGCGCTGGCCGTTGCCGAGAGCAACGCGTGCATGGGGCGCATCGTCGCCGCGCCCACAGCGGGCGCATGCGGCATTTTGCCCGGCGTTTTGCTGGCTATCCAGCAGGAGCGCGGGTTCTCTGACGAAAAGGTGGCAGAGGTCATGTTCACCGCCGCGGCGGTCGGTCAGGTCATCGCCAACAGGGCGAGCATCTCCGGCGCAGAGGGCGGCTGTCAGGCGGAATGCGGCTCTGCCGCCGCCATGGCCGCAGCTGCGCTCACGGAGCTGATGGGCGGCACGCCCGCGCAGGCCGCGAACGCGCTGAGCTTTGCGCTGATGTCTCTGCTCGGCCTCGTGTGCGACCCGGTCGGCGGCCTTGTCGAGGTCCCCTGCGTCTACCGCAACGCGACCGGCGCCTCCGTGGCCATCGTCAGCGCGGACATGGCCCTTTCCGGCGTGCGCTGCCCCATTCCGGCAGACGAAATGATCGACGCGATGGGCAAGGTCGGCAAGCAGCTGCCCGCTTCCCTGCGCGAGACCGGCGAGGGCGGCTGCGCGGCATGCCCCTCCGTGGCCAACTGCATCAAAAAGCTGAGCGAAGAATAAAGGAGGAACGGACCATGTCCACACCGCATAATAACGCAAAACCGGGCGATTTTGGCAAGACCGTGCTCATGCCGGGCGATCCTCTGCGCGCCAAATTTATCGCAGAGACCTTCCTCACCGACCCCGTGCTGGTCAACAACGTGCGCGGCGTGCAGGGCTATACCGGCACCTGGAAGGGCGTAAAGGTGTCCGTCATGGCCAGCGGCATGGGCATCCCGTCCATGGCCATCTACAGCCACGAACTCTACACCCAATACGGCGTGGAAAACATCCTGCGCGTGGGCTCCACCGGCGCCCTGCAGGAGGACGTGAAGCTGCGCGACATCGTGCTGGCCATGGGCGCTTCCACCAACTCTAATTTCATCCACCAGTTCGGCATCCCCGGCACGTTTGCCCCCATTGCCGATTATACTCTCCTGCGCACTGCGGCCGATATCGCCGAAAACGCCGGCGTGCCGCTGAAAGTGGGCAACGTGCTCTCCGCCGACACCTTCTACAACGAAGACCCGAGCTTCAACGACCGCTGGAAGAAGATGAACGTTCTGGCGATCGAAATGGAAGCCGCAGGCCTGTACACCAACGCCGCGCGCCTCGGCAAGCGCGCCCTTGCCATTCTGACCGTCTCCGACCACATCTACACCGGCGAAGCGCTGCCGCCCGAGGACAGGCAGACCACCTTCACCCAGATGATGGAGATCGCGCTGGATACCGCCGTGGCGATGGAGAAGCTCTGATCGCTCACAAAACAGGATGCCCGCTCGGGGCATCCTGTTTTTCTTGACTCTCGGCCTTGCGTGTGATATATTTGTCTCATAAATTAGAAATATATCACATGCGAGGTGCTTCAGATGAAAAAGCTTACGTTCGTTCTTCGTATCCGACAGCAGTATTTCCTCTTCCGGCTCGTATCCGGCCTGTGCTATATCGGCGGCGCGATCGCGGGCTTCCTTCCCGGCACAGCCGCGGATATCATTCAGATCTTCTCATTTGCATTTGCGCTCTTCCTTGCGCAGATGCTGCACTTCTCGCCCAAAGAACAAACGGACGAAATGGCCGAGCAGAACATCGCCAAAGCGAAAGCCCTCTCCGCAGACATCATCGGGCCCCTGCTCTGCTTCGGCACACTTGTGCTTTTTCTCTTATTCAGAAAGCAGGAGGACCTGAGCTCCATAGCGCTCTGGATGCCCTTCCTGTTCGTCGGCATCATGGATATCATTCAAGCCGTCGCCTTCAAACGACTGGAGGATAAATGACATGCCCGCTCTCAAGACGCGGATGCACGAATTCCGCAAACAGCTGCACCTGCAGCAGTCGCAGCTTGCGCAGCTCGTGGGCGTCCGGCGCGAGACCATCGGCAAGCTCGAAAACGGACAATACAACCCCTCTCTCAAGCTCGCTATGGATATCGCAAAAGTGTTCGGTAAAAGCGTCGAAGAAGTATTTATGTTCGAAGAGGACGAGGAGGAGTAGCGCATGCTGATCCGCAGGATGACCATGGAGGATTATGACAGCGTGTACGCCCTGTGGCTGTCTGTTCCGGGGATGGGCCTGAACACGGTGGACGATTCGCGCGAAGGGATCGAGAAATACCTTCTGCGCAACCCGAAGACCTGCTTTGTCGCCGTGGAAGAGGGCGCTCTCATCGGGGCGATCCTGTCCGGCCACGACGGAAGGCGCGCGTTCATCTCGCACACCGCAGTCTCGCCCACCCATCAGCGAAAGGGCGTCGGCGGGGCGCTCGTCCGTGCGGCGCTGGATGCTCTTCGCGCGGAAGGCGTCACAAAAGCTGCGCTGGTCGTGTTCGCACGAAACGAAAAGGGAAACTCCTTCTGGGAGAAGCAGGGCTTTACCCTGCGCACCGATATCAACTACCGCAACCGTCAACTTTCCGATGTATAAAGTTCATATCAAACAGCAGACAGACACAGCAGTTTACGCCGCTGTGCCTGTACTTATTTGTTCCATTTTTCCGTGCTGTTATGTGATATCAACATTCCTTCAGAAAGGGAGTAAAGGCTGATGATATTCCGAAAGCTTGATTCGGGAACTGTCGATATGTATCTGGATTATCTTAAGATCGCTATGCAGGCCGAGCCCGATCAAATGACGGCAGAAACCTTCGATGAAGCCGGAATCAGGAAAAGGATCACGGATCCGTTTTTCCAGAGGACCACCTCTCTGCTTGCAATCGAAAACAACTCTGTTATCGGCCGTATCGAATATCATTTTTACGGCTGCATGCAGGACGGCTATAAAATGGCCTATGTGGACTGGGTTTATGTTCTGCCCGGTCATCGTCATAAAGGAGTTGCCCAAAGCCTGTTCAAGGCGTTTGAAGAGGAATGCGCAGCATTTGGGATCGATCAGTATTATCTGATCCGTTCCGAAAAAGAGGAGGCTGACAGGTTCTATCGTGCATTTACGGATGCACAGCTTACGACCGAGCCCATGCTGAGAAAATATATCTCGCCGTAAAGGCATTGCTCTTTACGGCGTCAGATCCGCAAAATGCGCGCCGATATAGGCGGCAAGGTCTTCTGCGTCCAGCAGCATCTGCACGCCCCTCTGCCCTGCGCTGACGGCGATGCACTCGAACAGCACAGCCGTCTCGTCGATATAGGTCGGGAACTTCTTTTTCATGCCCACAGGAGAGCAGCCGCCGCGCACATAGCCCGTCATGGGCGTAAGCTCCTTAAGAGGCAGCATTTCGATCGACTTCTGGCCGGAGGCGCGCGCCGCCTTTTTCAGATCCAGTTCTTCGCACACGGGAATGCAGAAGACGAATTTTTCCTTCTTCGCATTTTGCGTCACCAGCGTCTTGAACACCTGCTCCGGCGCAAGGCCAAGCGCAGCGGCGATGTGGTTCCCGTCGAAATCGTCCGGGATCACCTCATATTCGCGCGTATCGACGTCGATCCCCGCCTGTTTCACCAGCCTGAGCGCGTTCGTCACAGTCATAAAAGCATCTTCCCTTTTTGTAAACGATACGTTATAATATATCTGTATGCAGCTGCGCTGCCATCTCTATTATACCCCCACTGTATTAATTTGTCGGGAGGTTTTATGTTCATGTCTGATATCCATCGCTTAACGATCGAAAAAGACGGGTTTCATCTCGACGGCGCGCCGTTCCGCTTTATCGCCGGCGCCATCCATTATTTCCGTGTGCCCAAGCCCTATTGGCGCGACAGGCTTTTGAAGCTCAAGGCCTGCGGCTTCAATACGGTCGAGACCTATGTGGCATGGAACGCGCACGAACCGGAAAAGGGCAAGTTTGATTTCACCGACATGCTCGATATTGAAGAATACCTTCGCATCGCGCAGGAGGTCGGCTTGTGGGCCATCGTGCGCCCCGGCCCGTACATCTGCTCCGAATGGGAATTCGGCGGCCTGCCGTGGTGGCTGGTCGCGGAGCCGGACATGCGCCTGCGCTGCATGAACGAGAGCTATCTCAACGCCGTCTCCCGCTTCTTTGACGAGCTCCTGCCCCGCCTCGCCCCCTTGCAGAGCACTTGCGGCGGCCCCATACTCATGATGCAGGCCGAAAACGAATACGGCTCTTACGGCGACGACAGCGAATACATCGCATGGACGCGCGACGCGCTGCGCAGCCGCGGCATTGACGTGCCGCTGTTCACCAGCGACGGCCCGACCGATTTCATGCTCACCGGCGGCACCATCCCCGGCCTGCTCAAGACGGGCAATTTCGGCTCCCGCGTAGAAGAGCAGTTTGCAAAGCTGCGCGAACATCAGCCTGACGGCCCGCTGATGTGCTGCGAATACTGGAACGGCTGGTTTGATCATTGGACGGAGGAGCACCACAGCCGCGACCCCAAGGACGCCGCGAAGTGTCTGGACGATATCCTCGCCTGCGGCGGCTCCGTTTCCGCCTATATGTTCCACGGCGGCACCAATTTCGGCTTCTGGAACGGCGCGAACCACTACGATGTCTATCAGCCCACGGTCAATTCCTACGACGACGACGCGCCCGTGAACGAATGCGGCGACCTCACGCCCAAGTATCATCTGTTCAAGGAAGTCGTCTCCAAATACGCCGAGATCCCGCAGATCGACGTGCCCGAGACCATGCCTAAGGCGAAATACGGCGAAGTCAAATTCACCCACAGCGCCGATCTGCTCGGCAATCTCGACGCACTCTCTCATGGCGTGCGCGTGACCTGCCCCGAGCCGATGGAGAAGCTGGGCCAGGGCTATGGCTACATCCTCTACCGCGCGCATGTGCGCGGCCCGCGCGAGGAGATGCCCGTTATCATTCAGGATGTGCACGACCGCGCGCATATCTTTGCCGACGGTAAGTTCATCGGCACGCAGTATCGCGTGGACAAGGAGCCGAACTATCCGCGCCTGAAGGTGCCGGCTGAGGGCGTGCAGCTGGAAGTGCTGGTCGAAAACATGGGCCGCACCAACTACGGCTTCCATATGATGGAGACCAAGGGCGTTTCCGAGGCCATTCGCCTCGGGCAGACCTTCCTGTTCCACTGGACGGCATATCCGCTGCCGCTGACCGACCTGAGCAAAGTGCAGTTCAAGGAAGGCGTCGAGCCCTTCTCCGGCAGGCCGGTCCTGCTCAAGGGCAGCTTCACCGTCGAGGGCGAGCCGAAGGACACCTTCGTCAAGCTGCCCGGCTTCAAAAAGGGCGTGATCTTCGTCAACGGCCGCAATCTTTCCCGCCATTGGGAGGTCGGCCCGCAGCACAGCGCCTATCTGCCCGCGCCCTTCCTGCATGAGGGCGAAAACGAGCTGATCGTGCTCGAGACCGATGGCTTCGATACGCCCGTTGCCCTGCTAGACGACGAGATGGACATCGGCTGAGGCTAACGAGAGAACGAATTTATGCGAGAGGACCTTTTCTTTTGAAAAAGAAAAGGTCCTCTCGCGCTCTCTCCAAAAGAAATCAATTTTAAAGAGGCAATCGCTTCTTCCGCAGAAAAGAATTCCCCACAAAAAGCCCCAAATCGGTTTCTTTTTGAGGGGGTTCGGGGGAGGCTTTTTCTTTTCCCAAAGAAAAAGTCTCCCCCCGAAAATTACTCAGAGAGTATCCTCGCGTATTCCTCGATCGGCGCGCGGCCGTGCAGTTCTTCGTAATCCGGGCCGAGAAAACAGCCGAAGCTGGTGATCGCCTCGAAGCCGAGAGCCCTGTAGAACGGCACGTCGGCCCGCATCACACTCTCGCGCAGCGAAAACGCCTTGGGCGGCCGCTTCCAGCCGGAATACATGCTGTTGTCCATCCAATATTCCAGCACCTGCGCGCCCGTTTTGCCGAAAAATTCGATCAGCGCTGGCAGCGGCGCGGCCTCTGCGGCGTTTTTCTCGTTTGCGCTGTCGTTCATCGGCGCGTCCGGATCGCGCGTAAAGGGCGCATATTCCAGAAAAACGCCCTCTTCCGGCTGCACGACTGCGGGCGCATTGAGCGTATCCAGATACGCGATATACGCGAGCGTCGCATCCGCATGCACGCTCTTCAGCCCGCGCAGCATTGCGTTTACCACTTGCAACTGCTGGTCGGAAGGCGAAAGCGCGCGGCATTTCGGGCAGCGGCAGCCGCCGCCCTTCACATCGTCCATCCAGAAGAAATAGCGATGCGAATTGGTCTCCAGCAGCCGCGCCAGATGCGCCGTACGGCCCGCCACATATTCCAAGGCCTCCTCATTGGAAGGACAGAGGTTCACATCCGGCGTGCGCTCGCCCTGTTCATTCATGCGGAACCACTGCGGGTGCTCGGCAAAGAGCTCCCTCTGCAAAAGCCAGCCCATCGCATGCGCTTCATATTCAACGTTCAGGCCCTTTTTCATCGCGTGGCGCAAAAGTGCGCTCCCCTCTGCGGAGGAATGCCAGCGCACGGCCTGTTCCAAGGTGTTCGCCGCGTCCTTGCCGCCCACCGGGTGCAGGCCGAGCGTGTTCAGCCCCGCCGCCGCCATGCGGTCGATCGTCTCTATGGTCAGGTCCTCCGGGTGCACGATCAGTCCTTTGATCATAAATCCACCTCAAACAAAGCGGCCGCCTTCCGTTTGGGCAGAAGGCGGCCTGCGTTTATGCGATCAGTTGTGCAGCTGGTCGATCAGCTCCAGCACGGTCTCGAGCTCTTCCGGCTTGACGATATCGCAGTCCTTGCCGGCGAGCACCTGATCCGCGAAATAGCGGATCTCGTTGAAATAGGCGTTGGTGGCGGGCAGATTGATGCCGTTTTCGTTGGCGTTTGCCTCGCCCTCGAGCGTTTCGGTGCCGCTGCCCTTCTTGAAGACGGTGAACACGCCGCCCTTCCATTCGATCACGGCCTCTTCAAACTGGAAGCGGAAGCCGGAAGCGAACTTATACTCGGCGTCATACCACGCAGATTCGCAGGCGATGAAGAAGTCGTCATACTGATAGACGACGTTGATATAGTCCTGCGTGGCCGTGCCGGCGCGATGGCAGGAAACGGAATTCGGCTTGCCAAAGGCATAGACCATGAAGTCGAGATCGTGGATGTGCAGGTCGAACGGAACCAGGCCGGAGCGCTCCGGATCGCGCATCCAGTTGTCCCAGGACCACTTGGGCGTGTTGCCCAGACGGGTCATCTGGCCGGAGAGGAGCTTGCCGTAGCGGCCGGTGTCGATGGCGTCCTTGAGGAACATATACTCGCGCCAGAAGCGCAGCACATGCGCGACCATGAAGCGGACGTTGTTGCGCTTCGCGGCTTCATATACGCGCGCGACGTCTTCCTTCTTGAGGGAGATGGGCTTTTCGGTGAGCGTGTGGATGCCGTGGTCCATGGCCTTCACCGCAAAATCCGCGTGCAGATAGGTGGGCAGACAGATGTCGAGGATGTCGAACTTCTCCGCCGCGAGCATCTCGTCGAAATCGTAATACGCCTTCGCGCCGGTGTCTTCCGCGGCGGCGTCGGCCATTTCCGGGCGAATGTCGCAAACGCAGACGATCTTCGCCTCTTCCACCTGTTTCCATGCAGCGCGATGGGACCTGCTGATGCCGCCCATACCAACCATACCGATCTTAAGCATACCTTGGTACCTCCTTGATTTTCCTCTGTCAGAGTTTTTTATGTTCCACCTTGAGCATACTGTTTTCAAAGCGCACGAGCGCATAGTATCCGTCCTTGAGCGCGCCGGGGTTTACCAGCAGAACGCCCTCTTCCCTGTCCATGGCCGGGAAATGCGTGTGGCCGTAAAACGCCGCCGCTGCCCCCTGCTCCTTCGCGTGGTACAAAAGAGAGAGAGGGTTCATCTTCACGCCCCACCTGTGACCGTGACAGGCCAGAAATACTGGGCCGTTTTCGCGGAAGAGCCTGCCGGAGATCTCCTCGGGCGCTCTGTCGAAATAATCGCAGTTGCCCTTGACGGCGTACACATCGGGATAGGGCAGCTTTTTTCGTAGATACTCGGCGTCCTGCACGCAGTCGCCCAGCAAAATCAGCCCGCCCGCGTCCTGTATTTCTGCCGAAAGCTTCTCGAGCATGGCCTGATTGTGATGGCTGTCGGCGATCAACACGAAGCAGCTCTTGCCGCGAAAGAAGACCGGCTCGCTCATTGCTCGGCCTCCAGCGCCTCCAGCAGAGCCTGCACGGCCCTGCCGCGATGGGAGATCGCGCCCTTTTGCTCCTGAGAGGCCTCGGCAAAGGTGACGCCGAGGTCGTCGGAGAGGAAGAGCGGATCGTATCCAAAGCCGTTTTCGCCCTTTTCTTCATGCAGGATATGGCCGGGGCACTGCCCCTCCACCACCAGTTCCTTTTTGCCGGGGCGAACAAGGGCGATGGCGCAGGAGAAATGCGCCGTGCGCTCTTCGTCGGGCACGTCCCGCAGCGCGCCGAGCAGCTTTTCGTTGTTGGCTTTGTCGTCGCCGTGCACGCCGGCATAGCGCGCGCTGCGCACGCCCGGGCGGCCACACAGCGCGTCCACGCACAGGCCGCTGTCGTCGGCCAGAGTGGCGCAGCCGGTCAGCGCGCACAGGGCCTTGGCCTTGATCAGCGCGTTCTCCGCAAAGGTGGAGCCATTTTCTTCGACGTCGATATTTTCGCCCATTTCCCTCTGGCTCACGACATCGAAACGTTCGCCCAGAAGCGACTTCATTTCCTTGATCTTGCCGAAATTATTGCTTGCAATGACGAGCTTGGGCTTTTTGCAGATCCACTGCGCGGCCTCGCCCACAGCCTCACGCTGCTTGGCCATCAGTTCGCGGATGCCGTTTTCGCCCATGTCCATCAGATCGAGCAGCTCCTGCCGCTTGATGGTGCGCTTTTCGCCGGTGATCTGCACCTCAGTGAATTCGATCTCTCCGGAAATGCCTGCTGCGCCGACGAGGTTCATATCCGCCTGCGCGGCGCTGTCCTCGATATATTCCAAGTCCAGCAGTTCTCTATCGTCCACAAGGCCGCAGCTGACCGCAGCCACCTGCCACACGATGGGCGAATCCTTGAGCTTGCCGCTGTTCATCAGCTTATCGACCGCGAGGCACAGCGCCACGAAGCCGCCGGTGATGGAGGCCGTGCGCGTGCCGCCGTCGGCCTGCAGAACGTCGCAGTCGATGGTGATCGTGCGTTCGCCGAGCATCGCCATATCGACCGCGGTGCGCAGGGAGCGCCCGATCAGCCGCTGGATCTCGATGGAGCGGCCGTCGCGCTTGGAGTATTCGCGCTGCTTGCGCTCCGGAGTGGAGCCGGGCAGCATGGCGTATTCCGCCGTGAGCCAGCCGCGGCCCGTATTACGCAGGAAGGGCGGCACGCCCTCGCTGACCGACGCCGTGCACAGAACTCTCGTCCTGCCGCAGCAGATCAGCGCGGAACCCGCCGCCATTTCCGTAAAATTCGGAATGATCTTCACCTCACGAAGCTCGCCTTCGCCTCTCGTTCGCATCTCTCTTCCTCCGTATATCCGTATTTTTCTTTTCTATTCATTCAAACAGCGCGGCCGCCTGCAGCGAGATCGAACAGCTCAGCACCGATTCATAATCGTTGATGCTTTCCGGGAAGGCCATAGTGTCTATGCCCGGGTCGTAATCCTCGCCGTCCACCAGCACCCGCACTCCGTCGACGCCCTCAAAGCCCGCGCAGGTGAGCATCAGCGCGCGCAGCGCCATGCGCCCTCCGTCGCTCTGCTCCACGATCTTCATAAACTCGCCCGTAAAATTCACGATCGCAACGCCGTCGACCACCTTCACGCCGATCAGGCCGACGTCGCCCGGCAGCGCGTTCTCCAGCTGGCCGGACGCGCGCGGGCCCTTGGCCAGCTCCAGAACAGCCGTGTCGATATCGCCGCTGCCATAGACCATGCGCGTGACGGGCACGAGCAGGCTGCCCTCTCCCGCCGGAAAATACAAAGTAACGGGCGTAGCGCCGTCGGGCTCGAGCGCAGTGCTTTCCAGATTGATCTGCTTGCGGGTGAGCACACCGGCGATGGGCGTGCCGTTGGGGAGCTTGCTCAATTCCTGCCCCTCGACGGTGATGCGCACGGAATCGACCGTGTCAAATTCCGTCAGCGTCTGCACGATGGCGCTGACCATCACGCTCTCGCTCTGTGCGTCGGTGAGCATGGTCGCCTCGTCGCTCAGATCCAGCTTTGCTACGCCGCCTGCGATGTCCAGCTCGATCTGCGTGTTCTCCGGCAATACCGTCTTGAGGCCGAGCCGCGCGGCCTCCATGTCGTTGTAGAGGCTCTTCACCATCAGATTGAGCGTCGCCTTGGCGATGCCGTCCTCCAGCGGGATCTCCCGCTCCACCGGCACGAGATAGCCGTAGTTGTCCTGATAATAGACGATGGTGGACATCGTTTCCGTCACATCGGCGACGCTTTGGCCCGGCACAGTCGGAACTGCCTGCGGGGTGGGCAGCGCAGCGGGGTCGGGCGTGGCGGGCGCATTGTCCGCAGGCACGGAATCCCTCCTTTGCCCGGATGCGACGCATGCAGCGACCACCGCAAGAACGACCAGCGCAGCCGCCAGCAAGTACATCCGGCGCGCCTTACCAGAAATATGCATTGTCTTCCCTCCTGACCGTTGTGGAATTGCACTTCCATGCTATTCCGCCGCGCGCAGAGCTATTCCTGCATGCGCGCAGCCCGGCCGGAGAACGATCGCCGCATATTTTCACTAAATATCATTATAGCACATTCTCTGTCCAAAAGCACCTTGAAGCAAACGTTTTTGAACGATATAATAAGGGCATATCGCTTTTTCGAAAAGTATCTCCCGGGCCGAGCATGGCCCGGAACAGAAAGAAGGGACGCCGCTATGCCGATGGACGGCTTTATGCTCGGGCTGATCGCCCGCGAGCTCAACGAGACCCTCGCCGGCGCGAGGGTGGATAAGATCACCCAGCCCGAACCGGACGAGCTCGTGCTCGCTCTGCGCTGCCCGGGCGAGAACAAAAACCTGTTGCTCAGCGCGAACGCGGGCGCGGCGCGCGTACAGACGACCACGCTCAAGCGGCCCAATCCGCTCGAGCCGTCGTCCTTTTGCATGCTGCTGCGCAAGCGCATCGCCGGCAGCCGCATCCGCTCGATCACGCAGCATCAGGGAGACCGCATTTTAGACATCACCTTCGACGCCGTGAGTGAATTGGGCGACCCCTGCCTGCTCACGATCACCGCCGAGTGCATGGGCCGCCATTCCAACCTCATTTTCTACGACCAGAACGAGCGCATTCTTGAAAGCGCGCGCCATGTGCCGATGGACGTCTCCAGCGTGCGTCAGGTGCTGCCCGGGCTGCGCTATGAGCGCCCGCCGCTGCAGGATAAGCTGCCGCGAGAAGGGCTGAACGCGCAGGAGCTTGGTCTTCGGCTCGGCGCGCTTTCCGGGCTTGTGCGCAAGGCGCTCTCCAAGACGATCATGGGCCTGTCCGAACAGACGAGCGAGGAGCTCGCTCTGCACTGTGCCGGCAGCACCGAGGCCGTTTTGGAGGAATGCGACCTGTCCTCGCTCTGCGCCCGCGCGGTCGAATGGCTCGAGAGCGCACCGGAGCGGATCGAGCCGATCATTTACAAAAATGACGAAGGCATGCCGGTCGACATCTGCCCCTTCCCGTATCAGAGCCGCAGCCATTTTCAGGCGGAAGCCTGCTCCGGCCTCTGCGAGGCGATGGACGCCTATTACACCGCCCGCGACGACATGACGCGCATCCAGCAGAAGGCCACCTCGCTGCGCCACCTGCTCAAGCGCAACATCGAGCGCTGCGAAAAGAAGCTGGCGCTCCGCCTGCAGACGCTCAAGGATTCCGAGCATATGGAGGAATACCGCATAAAAGGCGAGCTGCTCAACGCGTCCATCGCCATGGTGCCCAAGGGCGCGCGGTCGATCAGCCTGCCCAACTGGTATGACGAAAACTGCGCCGAGATCGAGATCCAGCTCGACGAGAGCATGAGCCCCGCCCGCAACGCGCAGCGCTATTTCAAGCTGTATCAGAAAATGCGAAACGCCGCGCATATGGCCGGGGAACAGGCCGCCGAAACGCGCGAGGAGCTGGCCTATCTCGAAAACCAGCTGCAAAACCTTGAAAAGAGCACGGACGAGGCCGACCTGCAGGAGATCCGCGCCGAATTGGAAAAAGAAGGCTATGTACACGCGACGCACAACCGCCGCCAGAAAAAGGCCCTGCCGGAATCTAAGCCGCTGCGCTTTCTCTCGCGCACAGGCAAAGAAATCTTCGTAGGCAAGAACAACGTGCAGAACGAAAAGCTCACCTTCTCCGCAGGGCCGATGGAGATCTGGCTGCATGCCAAGGACATGCCCGGCAGCCATGTCATCCTCAAATCGACCGAGCCCGACGACCTGAGCCTCATGGACGCGGCCATGCTCGCGGCATATTATTCCAAGGGACAGTCCTCCTCCAACGTGCCGGTCGACATGACGCAGCGGCGCTATGTGAAAAAGCCCGCGGGCGCCAAGCCCGGCTACGTCATCTTCACCCACAATACCACCGTCTACGTCACCCCCTCCGAGCAGGCCGTGCGCGCGCTCCTGCCGGAAAACGCAGCCAAGAGCGAATAAACAGACAAGTAAACGCGCCTCTTTCCGCATAGACCGGCAAGAGGCGCGTTTTTTCTATTTGTAGATCCATTTTTCGAGCACCTTGCGCGCGCCGTCGGCAAAGGAGCGGCGGTCGGCACTTTCGGAGGCTTCGACGGGCACGCTCCCGACGAGCGCGCCGTCCTTCCATATTTCCACGCTGCCGACGACTGCGCCTTCGGCTACGGGCGCGGCGACGCTCTCGGGCAGGCTCGGGCGCAGCTCGATCTGCCCCTGTTCCCCTTTTTCGATCAGCAGCGTAAGCTCTTTGCCCAGCCGCAGGCCGATCTCCTCCAGCGCGCTTCCCGTGACGGGCAGCTTTTGCACCAGCCCCGCGCCAAGCTGCGCGACAGGATAAAGCGTATAGTTGGCAAAGCCGTGGTCAAGGATGCTTTGCGCCGTGGAAAAGCGCACCTTTCCTGTGGGAGAGCCCAGCACCACGGCGATCAGGCGCATACCGTCCCGCTGCGCTGTCGCGGAGATACAATACCCCGCCTCGTTGGTCGAACCCGTCTTGCCGCCGTCGCAGCCGGCATAGAGCCGGATGAGCCGATTTGTGTTGGTCAGCTGCGTCATGCGCCCGTCCGGGTGCGGCAGCTCGTCCAGCCAGATCGTGGAATACTCAAAATACCCCTCATGGGCAAAGAGCTCCTGCGAGAGCAGCGCCACATCCCGCGCGGTGGTATACTGGCCTTCGGCGGGCAGCCCGGTGCAGTTGACAAAACGCGTGTTCTGCATGCCCAGTTCTTCCGCGCGCTCGTTCATGCGCGCCACGCACAGCTTGACCGAGCCGTATAAATGCTCTCCAACGGCCACGGCGGCGTCGTTCGCGCTTGCAACGATCATGCACTTCACGAGCGTGCCCAGCTTTTGTTCCTCTCCCGTGTCCAGCAGCACCTGCGAGCCGCCCATCCCGGAAGCGTTCTCCGAGACGACGACGACATCCTCCGGAGAGGCCCTGCCGCTCTCGAAGGCCTCCAGAGCCAGCAGGATCGTCATCATCTTCACGATACTTGCAACGGGCCGCTTTTCGTCCGCATTTTTTTCAAAGATGATCTGGCCGCTGAGCGGCTCCAGAAGGATCGCACTGACGCAGTCCGTCTCAAACGGAGGCTCGGCCTCCAAAGGCGCGGCCGAGGCCGTGGAAAGAAGCACAAAGACGAGCAAAACCGACAACACTCTTTGGCGCATGAAAAAACCTCCCGCCGCGATCTATGCGAAAAGGCCGCATGCCTTTTCTTCGCTACGAGAGGTTTATGCATGTATGATGCGCGTTAGAACGGATCAGAGCGCGATATCTGCCCAGAAGGATTCGCCCGCCAGCTTCTTTTTCACGCCGAAGGCGTCAAGAAGGGTCGCGCTGACGTCGGCAAAGCTGCCGCGCACGCCCAGATCCACGCCCTCCTGAATGCCGAGGCCCCAGATCAGCAGCGGCACGTATTCGCGCGTATGATCGCTGCCCGGGAAGCAGGGGTCGCAGCCGTGGTCGGCGACGAGCAGGAGCAGGCCGTCATCGCCGATGAGTCGCATGATCTCCGGCAGGCGATCGTCCAGCTGCTGCAGGCAGTCGGCATAGCCCTGCGCGTCGCGCCTGTGGCCGTAGGCGGAATCCGTATCCACGAGATTCACGAACGCAAGGCCGGAAAAGCGCGGGTTTTTCAGCGTTTCGCACAGCGCATCCAGACAGGCGGCGTTGCCCGCGGAATGCACGGAGGAGGAAAGCCCCCTGCGGTTGAAGATATCTTCGATCTTGCCGATGCCGACGGTGTTCACGCCGCTTTCGTGCAGGACGTCCAGCAGCGTCGGGCCGAAGGGCTCGACGGAGAAATCGCGCCGATTGCCTGTGCGCACAAACGCGCCGGGATTGCCCACGAACGGGCGCGCGATGACGCGCGCGACCGCATGCTCGCCCTGCAGAATGCGCCGGGCGATGCGGCAGATATGCCAAAGCTCCGCGGGCGGGAGCACGGCTTCGTGCGCGGCGATCTGGAATACGCTGTCGGCCGAGGTGTAGACGATGAGCTTGCCCGTGCGCAGATGCTCCGGCCCGAGCTCTTCGAGGATCTCCGTGCCGGAGGCGGGCTTGTTTCCGATGACCTGATGGCCCGTTTCGTTTTCAAAGCGCTCGATCAGATCCTGCGGGAAGCCGTCCGGATAGGTCGGGAACGGCTTGGGCACGGGCAGGCCCGCGAGCTCCCAATGCCCCGTCGTGGTGTCCTTTCCGGCGGAAAGCTCCGCCATTTTGCCGTAACAGGCAAGGGGCTCTTCCACCGCATCCGGGAGCCCGGCGGCGTTGATCAGGCCCATTTCTCTCAAATTTTCCAGCTCCGGCGCGCAGGCTTCCAGCACATGCTGCAAGCTGTTCGCGCCTTCGTCTCCGTATTTCGCGGCGTCCGGCAGCGCTCCCACGCCAAGGCCGTCCACAACGATCAGGGCCGCTTTGCGTATTTTCATACGGTACCCTCCTCTTTCCGCAGAAACTCCGCTGCCATGGCGATCATGCCGGCATTGGTAGGCTTTCCGCGCTTTTCATCGATAGTATTTTCAAACAGAGCATATTGCTCTTCCGTACGGCCGACCGACCACGCCTTTTCGATGGCGTGCCGGATGCCCCGCTCTACCTGCGCAGGCTGTACGCCGTGCGCTTTTGCCACGAGCGGATACAGGCCGTGGGCCATATCATGCAGCAAGCGCCCGTCCGTCAGGACGTATCGAAGCGCCGTCGCAAGATACTTTTCTCCCGGATGTCCCTCCGGAAAGGAGAGCCTGTCCAGCAGTCTGCGGATCCCCTCCGCGCAGCCGCGCGCCGCATAGAGCCGATCCTCTGCTGTAATATTCGCGCTCGCCTGTAAAAATTCCTGCAAGGGCGCGCGATTCTCCAGCACGCAGGCCGCCCCGAGCTCCTTTGCATGCGCGGCAAAGGGATCCATGCCGGAATGCGCGGACAAAATGACGCCGGGGACGAGGTAAAGCCCTTCGCGCGGGATCCTGCGCAGCACCTCCAGGCCATCGTAACTTTTCAGCGGGAGCTGCAAAAGCAGAACGTCGGACGGAAACGAATGCAGGAGCGCGAGCGCCTCTTTGCCGTCGCCTGTGGTTCGTATTTCCCATCCGGCGTCTGTATAGGCCTTGGCAAGCGTCATGCGCGTATTGGGATCCGCCGCCGCGGCGACGATCCTGACCGGCTGCTTCTGCATACGCACCTCCGCTCACGCTATTCACGAACCGTATCTTACACCGTTCATGCGGCATAGAATATGTTTTTGCATAAACAGAAAGTAAAGAATTGCCTCCCCGTCTGTCGCCGCGCCGTATAGGATGCCGCATCCGCAATGGTTTTATCCCGTTTTACGGGCAAGAAGCGCGGCGAAAGAAGGACTTCCGCCGCGCTTGGATCAGATATTCAAAAGCACCAGCGCGCAGAGGATGAGCGCGACTGCCTGCCACTGGTTTTTCTGCAGCTTTTCTTTGAACAGCATCACGCCCGCCAGCGAGACGAGCAGCAGCGTGGAAACGCTGTAGGTGGGATACGCGATGACGGCGGGCACGCTTTCGAGTGCTTTGAGCAGAAAGCGGCTGCTGTAAAAATTCGGCACGCCTACAAGCAGGCCGAAAAACACCTCCGCCCTGCCGGGCCGTTGTCCTTTTGCAAGCATAAGTGCTGCGCCGAAGAGCATCGCAGCGCCGAAATTATAAAACAAGAACTGATCCGAAAGCGAAGGGGCGCCGAAATGCGCATATACCTTTGCCATTACATCCGCCGCGCCGCTGGCAAGCAGCAGGAGCAAAAGCTGCCAGTTGACGCGCAGCTTTTTTATCGCGCCGCCGGAACTGCTGCTCAGGAGGATCGCTGCGACGGCGAGCAGAAAGCCGACGCCCTGCACCTGGCGCATGCTCTCGCCGAAGAAGAGCGTCGAGAGGGCGATCGGCACGAGCAGGCCGAGCTTCATGAAGACGTTCGTCAGCACAACGCCGTTTTTTGCCGTGTTGTATTGCAGCAGGAGCAGCGAGGCCAGAAACAGCGCGCCGCCCAGTACGCCCAGCCCTGCCGCGCGGCCCAGTCCCTCTGCGGCGGGAAAGAGGCCGTCGGAGCCGATATGCAGCGCGGCGAGGGCGCTGCATATGGCATAGTTCATCGCGAGCATGCCGAAGTTCGCCCTGACATGCTCCGTGCTTAGGCGCATGATCACGGCGATCAGCGTGCTGCACAAAACGCCGAGAAGCAGATATCCCAAACTTATTCCTCCCCCTCGCGCTCTTTCGCCGCTTTCCATACGCGCGCCCGCTCCAGCAGCTCTGCCACGAGCTGCGCCTTTCCGGCTGTATACGCGCCCCTCTCACAGGCGTGCGCAGCGGCGAGCGTTCTCTTCAGCGCATCATAGCGCGCGGCCTGTTCCGGATGTGCGTTCAGATAATCCCGAAAATTTATATAGTTGCGCCATGCTTGGCCGCCCCACGGCACGACGTGGATGTGATGCGTGCGCAGCTGCCGCGCGTCGTCGCCCAGCACCAGCAGTCTCTGGCCGGGCACGTCCTCGCCCCGGTCGATAAACCCGGCCTGCGCAAGCGGGCCGAGGAATGCCTCGAGCGCTTCCGGGCTGCGCATGCCCACTGCGATATCGATGATCGGCTTGGCGCAGATGCCGCGCACGGCGGTGCTGCCGACGTGTTCGATCTCTACCGCCTCGCCAGCCAGCACGGACGCGAGGCGCGCAATCGTCTCCTGCGCGGCTTCCGCCCATTCCTCACGATGCTCCTGCAGCGCGACTCTTCCCCTGACCAGACCCAGCATAAAATCCTCTCCTCCCATTTTTTAGTCTTTCGCCCTCTCCGGCACGCCGGAGCGCTTCGCCCTGCGCAGAAGCCACAGGCCGTAGCCGACCGCAATCGCGCTTTGCCCCAGCGCCAGCGCTGTGTTCGCCGCTCCCCCGAGCTCCGCCGCAAAGCCGCTCGTCGCATTGACGAACGCATGCGAGAGCACGCACGGCAGAATGCTGCCGCTTGCATAAAAGAGCGCGGTGTAGCAGAAGCCGACCGCCGCAGCATAGCACAGCTGCAAAAGCGTTTCACCAAGCGACGCGCCCAGAAGCAGATTCACGATATGCCCCGCGCCGAAAGCGAGCGACGAGAGGACGACGGCAGAGCGCACGCCGCTGCGCAGCATCCCCTTGAAGAGCAGGCCGCGGAAAATGAGCTCCTCCAGCAGGGCAACAAGGCACATGCTGACGACAAAGAGGACGCTCTCGAGCATGCCTTTGTCCGCCGCAAGCCCTCCAAAGAGATTTACGCACGAGAGCAGAGCCAGCGGAAGGTAATACAGATAATCCTTGCAGCGCCCTTGCGCTTTGCAGAGCCCGAAGCGCCGCAGCAGACCGCCGCCGCGCATAAAGCCGACCAGCAGCGCGGTCAACACCAGCCCGAGGAGAACTGTGATCAGCTTGGGAACGCCGATCGCCACCGAAAGCACGTCCGCGTTGCCGAAGCCGACGACATACACGACGATCCAGCC
>JAUMYC010000166.1 GCA_030528845.1 Eubacteriales bacterium | reverse complement strand
CGCGCATCTTCTGCGCATCGAAGGCCGGGAAGCCCGCGATGTAATGGTTTCCGCAGGTCTCGCCCTCGGCCTCGCAATAGAGCAGATACAATTTCTTCTCCCCGGGGTTCACCCGCAGCGTCGCCACCGTTTGGTTCTCGTTCGGCCTCGTCTGCGTCAGGCCCGCCTTCAGGATCGCGCCCGTGTCGCCGTCCACCACGCGCCAGCGCACCTTGCCTTCATATTCGCCGTCGTTGCCCAGCACCACGTCCTGCGTCCAGTCGCGCAGCTCGTCCATCATCAGGCAAAGCGGCCTCTGCGCGCGGCGGATCGCCGCATACGCCCGCTTCTTCTCGAAATAATAATCCACCACCGCATCGCTGATCTGCGGCCAGCCGTCCAGCAGATTCCACCAGATGATCCCCGTGCGCCGCCATTTTTTCAGCCGAGCCCGCTCGATGAAAAATTTCTTCGCCTCCGCCTGAGAGCACTGCGAAAGAAACGCAAACTCCTCCGGATCGTCCGGGACCTCGCCAAAGAGGATCTTCACCTGATCCGCCATCAGCCTGTTTCTGTCATATCCGCGCGAATTTGCGCTGTATTCCGTGCTGTGCACGCGCCAATGCTCGTTTTCCATCGGCCAGAGGCTCTCCTGCGGCAGGAACTTTTCCAGCGACTGCGGCGCAGGGCAGCCGTGATAGCCGCATTCGGAAATGAAATGCGCGCTGCTGTCCTTGTAAAACTCGCTCTTATACCACGCCCTCGCGCCCCAGTTGTGCTGCTCCGGCACGTCGTATTGCGCGATGCCCGGCTCGATATAGGGCGAGGAGGGCAGATATACGCGATACGGATCGTGCGCGCGCACCGCCTCGGGCAGCACCTCGCGCGTGATGGCGTTGTAGCGGCTCCTCTCCGGCAGTCCGCTCATCGCCAGCCCCTCGTCCACTTCGTTGTCGCCCGCCCAGAGCACGATCGAGGCGTGGTTGCGCAGCTTTTTCACCACCGCCGCCGCCTCTTTGCGGATCATGTCGTAAAACCGCTCCTCCTGCGGGTACACGGCGCAGCCCATCGCGAAATCCTGCCACACCATGATGCCCTCGCGGTCGCACAGGTCGAAAAACGCATGGTCTTCATATACATTGCCGCCCCAGCAGCGCACGATATTGCAGCCCAGGTCGCTCAGCAGCTCCACGGCCTTGCCCACTCTCTGCGCGTCCCGGCTGTGCATCGCGTCCAGCGGCACCCAGTTCGAGCCCTTCGCAAAGATATCCACATGATTGACCCGCAGCTTGAATTCACCCTCGTCGCCCGAGGCCATTTTGTGCACGAGCTCGGCCAAACGCAGCCCGATGTGCTCCGTCTTTTCGTCCAGCAGCACGCCGTCCTTCCAGAGGCTCAGCCGCACTTCATACAGATTCGCCTTGCCGTAGCCCTTCGGCCACCACAGCTTCGCGTCCGGCACCCGCACGCTGAAGCTGCCCGCGCAAAAGAGCGCGTCCGCCTGCGCGGTGAACCTTCGCTCGACCAGCTCGTAGCCCGAGGAGATCCAATTCCCCTCCAGCCGCACCTGATAGCCCTCCAGCGAACCGTCCTGCGTGGCGAAGCGCCATTTGCACAGCAGCTGCGCCGAGCCGTCCGCATGCACGGCCGTCGTGGCGTAATAGCTCTGCTCGATGTGCGCATGCCCTCTCTCCACCATCTCCACGCCCCGCCACAGCCCCGCCGAGGGGAAGCGCGGCATGATATCCCAGCCGAAGGAATGCGCGGGCTTCCTCTGCCAGACGTATTCCTCGTGCCCGTCGTTTCCGCGCACAGCCGCGCTGTATTCCTCCTCGCGCGCGCGGTTTGCCGCAGAGCGGATCACGATCTCGAGCCGATTCTCCCCGCCCCTGCGGATCGCCTCCGTCACGTCGAACTCCCATTCGATCAGCATGTTGTCCGTCTCGCCGACCTGCGCGCCGTTGAGCAGCACCTTCGCATAGGTGTTTACGCCCTGCAGGCGAAGGAACGCCTTCTCCGGCGCAAAGCCCTCCTCCAGCGCAAACGTGCGGGAGAACTTCCACATATAAAACTCGTACTTGCGGTACGCATACAGATTGTCTCCGAAAAACGGCTCGGGCTCGATGCCCGCCGCGTGCAGGTCCAGCTCCACATTGCCCGGCACCTGCGCCTTGATCTGCGGCGCCTGCGCGGGGAATTCCATTCCCCCGGGCGTCCATTTCGTCTCCGGCGCATATTGCAGCGTCCATTCTCCGTTCAGGCTTCTGATCCTGTCCATCTCTCTATCTCCACCCTTTCTGTTTCGGGCCTTTCTCTTTTTTCCGACAGGCGCACGGGCATGCCGCGCATCCAGCCCCAGTATACCACGTTCCCCGCCCCCGCGAAAGAGCGAAAAAAGCCGTTGCGCTCCGCCCGAGGCATCGTGTACAATGTACTCATCACCCCGCAAGGAGGTTCTGTGACCATGCGCATCGGCCTGTGTACCACCGATTTCAAACACGCCATGCCCGCAAAGGAGCTCTTCGAAAAAATGAGAGCCATGGGCTTTACGACCACGCAGCTCGCCTTCCGCTCCGTCAGCGAATGCCGCTTCACCGAGGACGCACAGATCGAGATCCCCGACGGCGTCTGCGACGAGGCCGTCGAGGCCATCCTCGCCGCCTCCCGTGAGAGCGGCGTCTCCGTCATCTGCGTCAACGGCACCTGGAACATGGCCCATCCCGACCCGGCCGTGCGCGCCGAGGGCCTGCGCCGTTTCCCCGCCTTCTGCCGGGCCGTGCGCGCCGTCGGCAGCCCGCTGGTCAGCCTGTGCAGCGGCTCGCGCAGCCCCGAGGGCCTCTGGCGCTATCACCCCGACACCCAATCCCCCGCTGCATGGGACGACATGGCGCAGAGCATGCGCGCCGCCGCGCAGATCGCGCAGGAGCACGGCCTCGTCCTCGCTATCGAGACCGAGGCCAGCAACGTCATCGACACGCCCGAAAAGGCGCGCCGCATCATGGACGAGGTCGGCTCGCCCGCGCTGAAGATGATCCTCGACTGCGCCAACCTCTTCCATCCCGGTCAGGCCAGCATCGAGGCCATGCGCCCGATGATCGACCGCGCCTTTGCGCAGTTCGGCCAGGATATCGTCATCGCCCACGGCAAGGACATCCGCCCCTCCGAGGGCATCTCCTTCTGCGGCACGGGCTTTGGCATCGTGGATTTCCCCTACGTCGTCCAAAAGCTCGATTCCATCGGCTTTTCCGGCGATA
Organism: Eubacteriales bacterium; assembly: GCA_030528845.1. The sequence continues at coordinate 2,162 of JAUMYC010000166.1, read as the reverse complement.
TGGTGCTGCACGGCATCTACGCCGAGGAGGACATGCCCGCCTGCCATCACTTCATGCAAAACGCCATCGCCGAGGCGCGAAAGGAGCACCCATGACCAACGTCAACGAATACATCCTCTCCCTTGCCGGCCGCATCGGCCTCGCGCCGGAGGCCGCCGAATACGCCCTGCCCGTCGCCTGTCAGCTTGAGCAGAGCGGGCATCTTGCCGAGCTCTGGCCGCTCGTTCTGGAAGACCCCCGCGCCGCGGTCAAATGGTTCGACGCGCACGCCGCAGAATACGGCTGCGAGCCCTATCGCCTCTCCCTCGCCGCCTCCCTTCTGCTCACCCGCAGCACCAAAGCCCTCTACGCAGAAAAGGGCTACGACGAGCATATCTTCTGGGACAGCATGCGCGACATCGCCATCTGGGCCAAGTGCTGCAAGGACCAGACCGGCCGCTGGGGCATGAAGCAGTTCCACTGGCTGAGCAAGACCCTGCGCGCCGAGCTCTGGCGGCTGGGCCGCATGCAGTTCGAATGGACCCGCGTCGAGGGCTTCCGCTACGAAAAAAACGGTGTCTCACTCAAGGAGGGCGATCCGGTCATCAACACCCACATCCCAGAGGGCGAGCCGCTCACGCCCGAAAAGCGTACCGACGCCTTCGATCGCGCCGTGCGCTTCTTCGGCAGCAGCGTCTTCCTCTGCGAATCCTGGATGCTCTGGCCCGCGCATTATCAAATGCTCAAGCCCGAGAGCAACATCATCTCCTTCATGAACGATTTCGATATCTTCGAGAGCTTCGAGCAGCCCGGCGTGGCCGATCTCTGGCGCTTCTTCGGCTATCTGCCGGACTACCGCCCGGACAGGCTGCCCGCCGTCAGCTCCCTGCAGCGCGCCTACGCCGAAAAGCTGCGCCAGAACGGCGGCCTCACCGGCGGCGGCTGGGGCGTGCATGTACACTCTCCCAGGCAATGACCTCTCTGCCCTGCGCAAAGCGGCGCAAAAACAGCTATATCTGTTTTTGAGGTTGCGCCGCCAGAGCCGCTCTGCTACTATAATATCCGGCAGGCGCTCCCGTCTGCAAATCCATACAGAAAGGAAACAGGTGTGCAGCATGTTTACGTTGGAGGCCCGGGCCGCATAGCGATGGCTATGTGATCCGACAGCATCCCTATAGCCATCGCTTTCCTGCGATCACAAAAAACAGGAGGGCCGACATGCGCTATATCAAAGCAGAAGACATCCTGCCTTCTGATGTTCTGGAAACTGTCCAGCAGTATATCGACGGCGCGATGCTGTATATCCCCAAGCGAAAGCCGCGTCAGAGCGAATGGGGCGCAGCGAACGGAGCAAAGGAGTATTATGCCAGGCGGAATGCGCTGATCATTTCCGACTTCATGGGCGGCATGCGCGTCCGTTCGCTGGCGGAGAAATATTGTCTGGCAGAGAAAAGCATACAGAGGATCGTAAGAAACGCCAAACCCTCTTGTGTCGAAGAACGATCAGGAGGATTTGAGCATGAACCGTGAAAACAAAAGACGCTCCTTCGAGAAGGGCTACTACAAGACCCATCCCTGCGGCGAGATCTTCACATGCAGAAAATGCGGCCGCGAGGTGATCCCCGACGGCGCGGGCAGCAGCCACAGAAACCACTGTCCGAATTGCCTGACCAGCCTGCATGTCGATATCGAGCCGGGAGACCGCGCGTCCGACTGCGGCGGCCATATGGAGCCAATCGCGGTCTGGGTAAAAAAGAACGGCGAATGGGCGATCATCCACCGATGCCGGGCGTGCGGCAAGATCGCCGCGAACCGCATCGCCGCGGATGATAATCCGATGATGCTCATGGCCATTGCCATGAAGCCCGTCTCTTCGCCGCCGTTTCCGCTGGAGCGCATCGAAGAATTGACGGTCTTGATGGGCGGCAGCGGCTCCGTGCGATGACGAACGCCGCCCTTTACGCACATCAAAAAAAGCGCCCCGCGCTCGGCTTTTCTGCCGAATGCGGGGCGCTTTTTCATTTTTTACTTCTGCGGGTTGACGCCCTCGTAGATGTACGCATAGAGCGCCTGCGCGTTCGCCTCGTTGTTCATCTGGATGACCGAGGCCCCGTTGATCGTGGCAAACTGATAGGTGCCGTCCAGCGGCAGGCGCAGCTGCTCCACGGCGTCCATGTCCAGCT
>JAUMYC010000165.1 GCA_030528845.1 Eubacteriales bacterium | reverse complement strand
GTCCTCGGGCGCTTCCGGGAAATACATGCCGACGGTATCGTACAGCGTCAGCTCGCCCTGTTCGAGCGCGCGCAGCGCGAGCATCGTCGGGCCGAGGATCTTGGTCAGCGAGGCCATGTCGTAGCGCGTCTGCCTGTCCACGGCAGGGCCTCCCTGCGCGAGGCTGCCCGTCCACGCGACGGCCCAGACCTCCCGCGCATCGCCGCAGGCCGCGACCGCGCCCGGGTAGCAGCTCTCTTCCAGCCCCTTTTGCAGCATGCGCTCGAGCAGCGTCTGCATTTTCTCCTTCCGTTTCATCGCTCTCCTCCTTTTCCCTGCGTTGACGCGCGCTCTGCCCGCAGGCTATAATACCCCTCAGAATCGGACCGCCGCGCAGCCCGTCAGCGCCTCGGTGCGCGCGTCGGGCTGACCGAGCCCGGCGAAGAACACGACCTCGCCGCCGTCCATGCGTTCGCCCGCCTCGCCGACCACCTCGAGCCTCTGCGCGGGGATCTCCAGCGGCACGCAGATCCTCTGCCCGGCCGGGCAGAACACGCGCCGGAACGCGCAAAGCCGCGCATTTTTCGGCGCATGGGGCGAATCGACGTTCTGCACATAGACCTGCACGACCTCCTGCGTGTCCACGCCGGAGCGGTTTTCCACCTCCACCAGCGCACCCTGCGGCGTGCGCTGCGCGGAAACGACCCGGCAGTCGCCATAGGTCAGGCCGTAGCCGAAGGGATAGAGCGGCTCCTCTTCAAAATAACGATAGGTGCGGCCCTGCATGGAATAGTCCGTGAATTCCGGCATGCGGCCGAGCTGCTCGTTTTTATAGAAGGTGACGGGGAGCTTGCCGGAGGGCGAGACCTCGCCCAGCAGGATCTGCGCGATCGCGCGTCCGCCTCTCGCGCCGGGATACCAGCCCAGCAGTATCGCATTTGCGCGCTGCGCCGCCTCTCCCAAATCGATGGCGCTGCCCGCCATCAGGCAGATCGCAGTCGGCTTGCCCACGGCCAGCACGGCCTCGATGAGCCCGCGCTGGCTCTCCGGCAGCAGCAGATCCCGCTTGTCGCCGGAGGCGGAGGCGTTGCCGGTGTCCCCCTCTTCGCCTTCGAGCGTTTCATCCAGCCCGACGACCAGCACGACCGCGTCGGAATGCCGTGCGACCGCAACTGCCTCGGCGATGCGGTCTTCCTTCTGCGCGAGCGGCTCGCTGCGATCCCGGAAGAGATGGCAGCCCTCGGAATAGAGCACGCGCACGTCCTCGCCCAGCGCGTCCTGCAGCCCCTCGAGCACAGTGATATAGCGCGAGGAGGTGCCGTGATAATTGCCGATGAGCGCGCGGCGGCTGTCGGCGTTCGGGCCGATGACGCCCAAAGTGCGCAGCTTTTCTTTGCGCAGCGGCAGCATGCCGTCGTTTTTCAGCAGCACGCAGCTCTTTTGCGCGGCCTCCAGCGCCTTTTCAATATGCTCCTTGCATTCCACCGCCGTATAGGGGATGGCGTCGAATTCGCTTCCTTCAAACAGCCCCAGCAGATAGCGCGTCGTGAACAGCCGCACTGCGCTGCGGCGGATCTGCTCCTCCGTGACCATGCCCTTTTCGTACGCCTTCATCAGATAGGTATAGGTCACGCCGCAGTTCACATCGCAGCCCATCTCGATCGCCAGCGCAGCGGACTCCTCGGGCGTGTCCGTGACCATATGCCCGGTGTGGAAGTCGCGGATCGCCCAGCAATCGGAGACGAAATGGCCCGCAAAGCCCCATTCCTCGCGCAGCCTGCGCATCAGCTCGCCATGCGCGCAGCAGGGCTCGCCGTTCGTGCGGTTGTACGCGCCCATGACCGCCTCGACGCCCGCCTGCGCCAGCGCGCGGAAGGCCGGGAGATAGGTCTCCTCCATATCCTTTTCCGAGGCGACGGCGTCAAAATGATGCCTGAGGGCCTCCGGGCCGGAATGCACGGCAAAATGCTTGGCGCAGGCAGCCGCTTTCATCGTCTCTCCTTCGCCCTGCAGGCCGCGCACGAACTCCACGCCCAGCAGCGACGTGAGCAGCGGGTCCTCGCCGTAGGTCTCGTGGCCTCTGCCCCAGCGCGGGTCGCGGAAGATATTGACGTTGGGCGACCAGAAGGTCAGTCCCTTGTAGATGTCGCGGTCGCCCTGCGCAGAGGCTGCGTTATACTTCGCGCGCCCTTCCGTGGCGATGACATCGCCGATCTCGCGCAAAAGCTCCGGCGCAAAGCTGGCCGCCAGCGCGATCGCCTGTGGAAAGCTCGTGGCCGTGCCCGCGCGGGCAACGCCGTGCAGCGCCTCGTTCCACCAGTTATACGCAGGCACGCCCAGCCTATCGATCGCGGGCGCGTCGTAGCGCAGCTGCCCCGCGGCCTCCTCCACCGTCATCCTCTCCACAAGAGCGCGCCCCTTTTCCTCGGCCTGTTTGCGCGTCATTCGTCATTCCTCCCCCGAAAAACTTTTGTTTTGTTATTTTTTGCGAGTTTGTCAAGCCTTGCTCCTATAAAGTATGACAAATCGCACGGCCTGTCAATCCCATATTATTCCGGAGGGATCCTCATGCTCTATCTCGATCACGCCGCGACCACCCCGCCCGACGAGCGCGTGCTGAACGCCATGGCCAAATGCATGCGCGAACACTGGCACAACCCCTCTGCGGCTTATTCCGCAGCAGGCAGCGCGCGCAAAGTGCTGCGCGAGGCACGCGGCACGCTCGCCGGGATGCTCCGCGCCTCTCCCGGAGAGATCGCCTTCACCTCCTGCGGCACGGAGAGCAACGCCCTCGCGCTGCAGCTCGCCCGGGGCCGTCACGCCGTCGTCTGTGCAGCGGAGCACGCCTCCGTGCTGCACGCCGCAAGGGCCGTCTGCGCGGAGGTCAGCATCGTGCCCGTCGACGCGCAGGGACGCGTCTCCCCGGAGGACGTGCTGCGCGCCGTGCGCGATAATACGGCGCTCATCAGCGTGCAATACGCCAACAACGAGACCGGTGTGATCCAGCCCGTTCGGGAGATCGGCGCCATCGCACGTCGCCTGCGCGTCCCGCTGCATTGCGACGCCGTGCAGGCCTTCGGGCATGTGCCGATCGACGTGCGCGCGGAAAACATCGATCTGCTCTCCCTCTCCGCGCATAAATTCTACGGCCCGCGCGGCGCTGGGGCGCTGTATCTGCGGCAGGGCATCCGCCCGCAGCCCCTGCTGACCGGCGGCGGGCAGGAGAACGGGCTGCGCAGCGGCACGGAAAACATCGCGGCCATCTGCGGCATGGCGGAGGCGGCGCGCCTCGCACAGGAGGACATGGCGGAACGCGCGCAGCGGGAAGCGCGGCTGATGCGTCCCTTCGGCGCGGCTCTGCGCAGCCGCGTTCCCTCCTGCATAGAGCTCTGCGGCGCAAGCCCGCGCCTGCCCGGCGTGCGCGCCTATCTGCTGCCCGGGCTCGAGGCGACGCAGGCCATCGCCGACATGGACCTGGTCGGCATACAGATCTCCGGCGGAGCGGCCTGCGCCGCGCACAGCGCCGATGCGAGCCACGTCTATCTTGCGCTGGGCCTTTCCCCGCAGCAGGCGCGCTGCGTCGTGCGCATCAGCATCGGGCGCGCGACGCGGGAGGAGGAGCTCCTCCGGGCCGCGCAGGAGCTCGCGCGCATCTATCACAGGCGCACAGCCTCCCGATAACGGCGCGGAACGCGAAGGCGCATAAAAGCAGAGCGCTTTTTCTTCTTTCTTTTTTCTGCAATATCCGATATAATACAGCCAGTCACGGTCGATATACTACGAGACGGAGGAACAGGCGCATGCGCTCCACGGCAAGCATTCCCGGAGGCGACTGGAAAACCTTTCTGAAACTGCTGTGCACGGTCGGTCTGCCTGTCACGGTGCAGAGCTTAGTCGGCTCTTCCGCCAGCATGATCGACACCGTCATGCTCGGCACCCTCGGCGAGACGGTCGTCGGCTCCATCGGGCTGTGCGGCCAATTCAGCCATCTGATCTGGAGCGTGTATTCCGGCTTTATCGTGGCCGGCACCCTCTTTATCGCCCAATACTGGGGCGCAAAGGACGACTCGCGCATCTGCTCCTCCTACGGGCTGATGCTGGTCATCGTCATGGCCATCGGCGCGCTCGCGGGCGTTTTGTGCTTCTGCTCGCCCTACACCATCATGGCCCTGTACACCGACAAATCCGTCTTCTGGGACACGGGCGCGCGCTATCTGCGCTATCTCGCCTTTGCGCTGCCGCTGCAGATCCTCGCGGCCTGCATGAGCAGCATGCTGCGCGCCACCGAACGCGTGCGCATCCCCTTCGTCGCCTCCATGTTCTCGCTGGCGACAAACGTATTGGGCAATTATCTGCTCATCTTCGGCAAGCTGGGCCTGCCCCGGCTGGGCGTAGACGGCGCCGCCATCGCCACGGTGCTCTCCGCTCTGGTCAATATCGCCGTCATGGTCTTTCTCGCCGCGAAGCAAAAGCACCCCTATCTCCTGCGCTTTTCCGCACATTTCCGCTGGGAAGGCGCCTTCGTGCGGCAATATCTGGCCAAGACCTTCCCCGTCCTGTGCAACAACCTGATCATGGGCATCGCGCGCATGGGCATCAACGTGATCATGGGCCGTCAGGCAGCAGAGGCCATCGCGGCGCTGGCCGTGTTCCGCACGTTCGAGGGCTTCGTCGGCTCGTTCAACGCGGGCTTCAACAATTCCTCCTCCATCCTCGTAGGCAAGGAAGTGGGCGCGGGCAGGCACGAGCTGGCCTTGCGCCGCTCCAAGCAGATGGTCATCACCGTGCCGATCGTCATCGGCGTATGCTGCGGCGTGTTCCTGCTGTTCCATCGCCAGTTCCTCACGGCCATGAGCCTGACCGGCGAGACCTTCGCCATCGGCCGCAGCCTCCTCTTCTCCTATGCGCTCATCGCGCTGATGCGCATGCCCAACTGGTGCATGAACGACACCTTCCGCTCCGCGGGCGACGCCGTCTTCGGCACCGTCATGGAGATCGCCTTCATGTATGCCATCGTGCTGCCGTGCATGTATCTGACCGGCATCCATTTCGAGTGCGCGTTCCTGCTCGTCTTCCTCTCGGCCTATGTGGACGAGCCTCTGCGGCTGATCGTGATGCTGCGGCACAACTGGTCCGGCAAGTGGATCCGCCCGGTGACGGCCGAGGGCAACGCGACCCTCGCGGCCTTCCGCGAAAAGCTCGGGATAAAGTGAATATTATGCAGAAAGGCCTGGCCGGCCTTTCTGCATAAAGCAGCCCCTCCGAGAGGATCTTCACGATCCTTCCCGGAGGGGTTTTATTATGACGAACGAAAAAGAGCCTCCCTTGAATGATAGGGCGACATAAAACAGTACCGGGGACGGCGAGATGCTGTCCCCGGTACTGTAAAGGTGGATTTTGTACGATAGGATATCAGAAAACTGATCGGTAAACTTGAATAGGCCCAATTGATGCGCCGCGCCAAAGCCTCCCCTGTGTAAGGG